>NZ_JSYC01000019.1:0-23722 GCF_054823965.1 Gordonia sp. GN26
CGTTCTGCTGGCCGAGTAGCGGCGACCGGGCCGGCGGGTGGTTCGTTCTGCTGGCCGAGTAGCGACGACCGAGCGAAGCGAGGACGCCGCGTATCGAGGTCCCGCGATCGCCCACCGGCACTCGCGCAACCGGATCCGCCCGTCGGCGATCGGGACCCCCTCCGCCGCAAGCCGTTCGAGCTGACGATTCGCGAGATGCGGTGCGGGACGGCCGCTCGCGGGGACGACCCGATACCACGGCAGGTCCGCGGTGTCGGTGCGCATGATCCAGCCGACGATCCGGGCGCTGGACAGTCCGGCCGCGCCGGCGAGGTCGCCGTAGGTGCTCACCCGGCCGACCGGGATCGCCGCGACCAGGGCGCGGACGGCTTCGACCTGCTCCTCGGTGATCGCCGCCATCGGGGTCCTAGAGCAGCGAGCGGATCAGCGACGCGGACAGTTCCGGTTCGAGGAACGGCACCATGTGCGCACAGTCGACGTGGTGCACCGTCACGTCGTCACCGCGTTCGCTCGCGCAGGCCTCCAGGAACGACGGCCGCACGAAGGGCGGCTGCACCTGATCGGCGACGACGATGTGTGTGGGCACGCCCGGCGGCGGAAGCACTGCGGGCCGGGCCATCTCGCTCCACGACGCGGCGGCCGCAGGGGCACTGACCCGCCAGCCGACCCGACCGTGCGGGCGGGGGATGAGGTGCTCGGCGAGCTCGGCTGAGAGGATCTCGTCGGGCACATCCGCCCAGCCCTCGGCGCGTTTGGCCGAGCGGGCGGCGTCGGCGCTCGCGTAGTCCCAGTTGTCGAGACTGTCGGTGGCGACCTGGAGCGCGAACTCGGGGTCGAGGCCCTGGGCGGGGTCGAGGAGGACGATTCCCTTGATGTCGTCGGGCCGACGGTTCGCCAGGTGGAGAGCGAGTGCACCGCCGTACGAGTGGCCGACGACGACGATCGGCCGACCGGTCGGCACATGGTCGTCGAGCACGGCGGACAGTGCACGCACATGGTGCTCGATGCTCCACGGCGGGCGCCACGGTGAACGTCCGTGGCCGATGAGATCCGGTGCGACGATGCGCACACCGCTCAGGTGCTGTGCGAGGGGCTCCCAGCGACGACCGTGGCCGGTGAGACCGTGGACCGCGAGAACGGTGTCGCTCTCCGCCGAGTCGCCGCCGAAGACATACGTGTTGAGAGCTGTCACCCGTCCATCCTGCCGCATGCGCGGGTCGCGAGCCCGACCCACCCGCACCGACACCGCGGGGCGCAGGACTCGTCGGTGGCACATGATTCGATGGAGCCCATGAGTCGAAAACCGGGCACCCAGGCGTCACGCAGCGCCCTGCGCGCACGGCTCGTCGCGGCGCCCGAGGCCGCGGACCGTCCCCGGGAGTGGCCGCCGGCGATCGCGCAGGTCATCGACCCGGCGGCGAGCATCCCGGCCGGCGAGGAGGAGCAGGCCTGGCGCCCGGTGCGGGTCCACGGCGGACCGGGCAGCGGCAAGACCTCGCTGATCGTCGACGCCGCTGTCGCGCGCCTGCTCGACCCCGCGACCGATCCGGAATCGGTCCTCGTCCTGGCGTCGAGCCGCCGGGCGGCGGTCGCGTTGCGCGAGGAGATCACCCGGCGCGTGCTCTCGGCCAACGCGGCCGGGAGGCGTGTGCTCGGCGGCGCACTCCGCGAGCCCCTCGTCCGGACCGTGCACTCCTACGCCTTCGCGATCCTGCGCCTGCAGGCGAGTGCACACGGCAACCCGCCCCCGCGGCTGATCACCGGATCGGAGCAGGACGTCGTGCTGCGCGAGCTGCTCGCCGGCGACATCGAGGACGGCGCGGAGTACTGGCCGGCACATCTGCGGCCGGCGCTGGGTACCGACGGCTTCGCGCAGGCACTGCGCGACCTGATGATGCGGGCCGCCGAACGCGGCGTCGGACCGGAAGAACTCGCGGCCCTCGGGCGCGAACACAAACGCCCCGAGTGGACGGCCGCGGCCCGTGCGTACGCCCAGTACGAGCAGAACATGCTGCTGCGCGGCGCGGTCGGACTCGAGACGCCCGGTGCGTCGGCACCGGCCGTCGACGCCGCCGAGCTGATCGGTTCGGCGTTGTCGGCCTTCGCGACCGATCCCGACCTGCTCAGCGGCGAACGCCGCCGCATCCGCCACCTGCTCGTCGACGACGCGCAACATCTGGATCCGCAGGCCGCACAGCTGATCCGGCTGGTCGGTACCGGCACCACCTCGACGATCATCGCGGCCGACACCGATCAGTCGGTGTTCGGATTCCGCGGGGCCAGTCCACGATTCGCCGACGGGCTCGCCGAGCCGGGGTCCGAGCGCGACATCGTGCTCGAACACGACTTCCGCTCCCACCCCGACCTCGCCCGCCTCGGCCGCGCGATCGCGGCGCGGCTCCCCGGGGCGCGCCCACACGCGTATCCGCAACCGGTGCAGGCCGAGTCCGACGCGGCCGTGCCACGCGACGTGGCGGCCGTGCGCGTGTACGGCTCGGCGGCCAAGGAGGCCACCGCGATCGCCGATCTGCTGCGTCGTGCGCACCTGTTCGACGGCGTGCCGTGGTCGCAGATGGCCGTGATCGTGCGGTCGGTGTCCCTCGCCCTGCCCCCGCTGCGCCGTGCATTCCGCTCGGCAGGAGTCCCGGTGACGACCCCGGCCAGCGACCTGCCACTGCACCGCCAGCGTGCGGTGATCGCACTGATGCTGGTGCTGCGTGTGGTCGCCGCCCGCCGCGAGGACCCGGCGACGCGGAGCGAGGCGATCCCGGAGTCCGAGCTGTTCACCACCGAGGACACGCTCACGCTGCTGTCGGGGCCGGTCGGTGCGGCCGATCCCGGTGCGATGCGACGCCTGCGTCGCGGCATCCGGCGCCTCGACGAGAAGAACGACCCGACGGCACAACCGGATTCGCTGACCTCCTTGACCCGCGCCCTCCTCGACCCCGAGCTCGGCGCGCGGTACCGCCGGGCCCTCACCGAGACCGAGGCGGCGCCACTGGCGCGCGTTCTCGATGTCGTCGCCGCCGGCCAGCGCGCACACGATGCCGGACGCGGCGTCGAGGAGACGCTGTGGGCGGCCTGGCAGGCCACCGGTCTGGAACGGCGTTGGGCGGCGTCGGCGGTCCGGGGCGGACCGGCCGGGGAGCAGGCCGACCGTGACCTAGACGCCGTGATCGCGATGTTCGAGGCGGCGGCCAACTTCGCCGACACCCTGCCCGCCGCCGGGCCGGCCGGGTTCGTCCACTACCTCTCCCAGCTGCAGATCCCGCGCGACAGCCGAACCGCCACGGCAGCAACCGAATCGGTGACCGTCCTGTCGGCGCATGCCGCGGTGGGGCGCGAGTGGGAGGTCGTCGCGGTGGCCGGGGTCCAGGACGGCCTGTGGCCGTCGTTGCGCAGCCGGGGTGGTGTGCTGTCCACCGGTGCGCTCGTCGACATCCTCGACGGCATGGACGCCGGCGCGGTCGACACCGTCGCGCGCGGCGCCACCGCACTGGCCGACGAGCGGCGGCTGTTCCTGGTCGCCTGCACGCGCGCACGCAGCAGGCTGCTCGTGACCGCGGTCGAGGACGGCAGCGGCGACGCCTCGCCGTCGCGCTTCCTCACCGAACTCGCCGATCTCGTCGACGATCCCGACGACGAGGCGCCCCAGGCAGTACTCCAACTCGATCCGGGTGTGGACCGCGTCCTGTCGCTCCCGTCGCTGGTCGCGACACTGCGTTCGGTGGTCATGGCCGGTGCCCACGAACCCGATGAGCGGACCCGGGCCGCGGCGCGGTTACTCGCCGAACTCGCCGACTCCGACATCCCCGGCGCCCACCCGCGCGACTGGTTCGGACTCGCCGAACCCAGCACCGATGCACCGCTGTGGACACCGGACAACGGACCCGTCGTGCTGTCACCGTCGAATGTCGAGGCGCTGAACCGGTGTTCGCTGCGCTGGGTGCTCGAACGCAACGGCGGCCGCGACGGCGACGGGACGCCCGCGCTCACCGGTAGCCTCGTGCACACACTCGTCCAGGCCGTTGCCGGACAGCTGGATCCGGCCGAGGTGACCGCGGCGCTGCGCGGGATCTGGGACCGGGTCGACACCGGCGCGGGTTGGTACTCGGCCCGCGAACTCGAACGTGCCGAGAGCATGCTCGGCCACTTCCGCGACTGGCTGCGGATCTCGCGTGCCGACCTCGAGGAGGTCGGTGTCGAATTGCCGGTCGACGCAACCGTTCCCGGCGGTCCCACCGGCGATCCCGACGAAGAGGATGCGCCCGACGTGCGGCTGCGCGGCCGCGTCGATCGCCTCGAGACCGATTCGGCCGGCCGCCCGGTGGTGGTCGACGTCAAGACGTCGAAGAACGCGATCACCAAGGCAGAGGCCGACGAGCACGCCCAGATGGCGGCCTATCAGGTCGCGCTGGCCCATGGGGGAGTGCCGCAGTTCGGCGATGTCCCGCCGGGTGGTGCGCGCCTGGTCTACGTGTCCACCGCGAACCGGAATTCCGGTGCGGCCGAACGAGTCCAGTCACCGTTGACGCCCGAGATGCTCGACGAATGGATCGGTGTCGTGCGCCGGGCCGCCCGCGCGAGCATCGGCCCCACCTTCACCGCGACCCCCAACCCGGGCTGCGTGCACTGCACTCTCACCACCAGCTGCCCCGCGAAGATCCCCGGAAAGGCGGTGACCGATGACTAGCGGAACCCAGACCGGTGGACTCACCACCGGCCGGACGATGATCGGCGCGAAGTCGCTGGCCGCGGCGCTCGGCCTTCCCGACCCGACGCCCGAACAGGTGGCGGTCATCGAGGCGCCGGTCGAGCCGATGCTCGTCGTCGCCGGAGCCGGTGCGGGCAAGACCGAGACGATGGCCTCGCGGGTGGTGTGGCTCGTCGCCAACCAGATCGTGGCTCCCGACGAGATCCTCGGACTCACCTTCACGCGCAAGGCCGCCAGCGAGCTCGGCGCACGCATCCGGCGTCGCCTGTCCATGCTGTCGGGCGCGCCCGCCCTGCGCACCTGGGACCCGGACGGGACGCTGGCCGCACGCCTGCGCGGCGCCGACCCAGAGGTCAGCACCTATCACGCCTACGCCGGCCGCTTGATCGCCGACTACGGGCTGCTGCTGCCCGTCGAACCGTCGTCGACGCTGCTCACCGAGACCGAATTGTGGCAGCTCGCCTTCTCGCTCGTGTCGTCGTGGCCGGGGGAGCTGAACACCAAGAAGGTTCCGGCCAGCGTCACCGAGTCGGTCCTCAAGCTGTACGGCGAGATGTCCGAACACCTCGTCGACATCAACGATCTCGCCAAGGCCGGTTCACGACTGTACGAGCTCATCGACACCCTGCCGAAGGGCCCGAAGCAGCGCGACAAGCCGACGCAGGCGCTGCTGAAGGTGAAGGAGGTCATCGACGAACGGCGCGAGCTGATCCCGATGGTGATCGCCCTCGGCGAGACGATGCGGGCGCAGTCCTCGCTCGACTTCGGCAGCCAGATGTCGCTTGCCGCGAAGCTCGTCGTGTCCAACCCGGAGGTCGTGTCCGCCGAGCGCACAGCGTTCCGCGCGGTCCTCCTCGACGAGTACCAGGACACCGGACATTCGCAGCGCGTGCTGCTGTCGACCCTGTTCGGCGGCCACGACCCGTCGCGCAAGTCGGTCGCCGTCACCGCGGTCGGTGACCCGATCCAGTCCATCTACGGCTGGCGCGGTGCGTCGGCGGCCAACCTCCCGCGGTTCGCCCGGGACTTCCCACGACCCGACGGCACGCCCGCCGAACGTCGTGAGCTCCTCACCAGCTGGCGCAACGCGGCGCAGGGCCTCCGCCTGGCCAACCAGATCTCGGAGGAACTGCGGCGCCGCGGGATCCCGGTGTCCATTCTGCGGCCCCGCCCCGACGCCCCGCACGGCACCGCGGCCATCGCCCTCACCGAGACCGTTCTCGACGAACGGAACTGGATCGCCGACGAGGTCGAGCGGCGCTATCGCGCGGCCGAGACCGCCGGCGAGGCTCCGCCCACCACGGCGATCCTGGTGCGGCGCAACGAGGATTCCGCCCCGCTGGCCGCCGAGCTGGAGAGCCGCGGCATCCCCACCGAGGTCGTCGGCATCGGCGGACTGTTGCACGTCCCGGAGATCGAGGACATCGTCGCGACCCTGCGCGTGATGGCCGATCCGATGGCCGGCACCGCCGTCATGCGACTCCTCACCGGTGCCCGCTGGCGCCTCGGCGCCAAAGACCTTGCCGCGCTGTGGCGTCGGGCCACCACGCTGGCCGCCGAGAGCTACGCCGAGGCGGGTGGCGTCGTCACCAGCCGCGAGGAACTCGACGCCGCGCTCGACGCCGTACTGCCCACCGAGATCGTCGATCGCGCCGGGATCGCCGACGCCGTGGTCGATCCGGGTGACCCCGGCGACTACAGCCCGGAGGGATACGCCCGCATCCGGGCGTTCGGCGCGCAGCTCGAATCCCTCCGCCGCCGCATCGGACAACCACTGCCCGAACTCGTCGCCGATGTGGAGAACACCATCGGCGTGGGCGTCGAGGCCCAGATCCGGGCCCGGCGCATGCGCGGCGCGATCACCGGCCGCGAACACCTCGACGCTTTCGCCGACTACGTCAGCCACTACGCCGACCGTCCCGGCGCGAACCTTCCCGGGTTGCTGGCTTTCCTCGACGCCGCCGAGTCCATCGAGAAAGGCCTGGAGCCCGGCAAGATCGAGGTCGCCGAGCAGCGCGTGCAGATCCTCACCGTGCACGCGGCCAAGGGGCTCGAGTGGGACGTCGTGGCGATCCCGCACCTGGCCAAGGGCATCTTCCCGAGCGCCAAGGCCGACACCACGTGGCTCGGCAGCGCGCGCGAACTCCCCGCCGACCTGCGCGGCGACCTCGCGATCCCGGCCGAGTCGGCGGACGGCACGCCCGAGGGCTTCCCGCTGCTGAAGATCGACACCGTCGGCGACCGCAAGCAACTCGAGGACGCCCTGTCCGACCACAAGGCGGCGATCAGCGAACGACGCCTCGAGGAGGATCGGCGCCTGCTCTACGTCGCCCTCACCCGTGCACGGCACGACCTGTTGATCTCCGCCCACCACTGGTCGGAGACCGGTGACAAGCCGCGCGGCGGTTCGGATTTTTTCGACGAGCTGATGGTCGCCATCGACGAGGCGATCACCGATCCCGCCGTCGACCCGACCGGCCTGTCGATCGCGGTGCGCACCCCGCCGCCCGCCGAGGACGCGACCAACCCGCTGGCCGAACGCGTTGTGGCACAGCCGTGGCCGCGTGATCCGCTCGCCGGTCGCCGCGACGCCGTGCAGGCCGCCGCCGACCTGGTGCTCGACGCCATCACCGCCCGCGAGGCGCCCGCGCTGTTCGAGGCGCCCGACGCCTCGGACGATCCGGAGACGTTGCCGATGCCGCCCGACCCGGAGGACGAGGTCGCGGCGTGGGAGGCGGAGGTCTCGGCGCTGCTGGCCGAGCATCATCAGGCCAACCAGGCCCTCGTCGAGGTGACACTGCCGACGCACCTCTCGGTCAGCCAGCTCGTCGAACTCGACGCCGACGAGGCCGAGTTCGCCCGCCGGCTCCGACGCCCGACGCCCTTCCGGCCCAACCCGATGGCCCGGCGCGGCACCGCATTCCACGCCTGGGTGGAACGCTGGTTCGGCGCCACGCGGCTGCTCGACATCGACGAACTGCCCGGTGCCGCGGACGCCACGGCGAGCCCCGACGCCGACCTCGACGCGTTGCGCGAGGCATTCCTCGCGTCCCGCTGGGCCAATCGCAGTCCCACCGAGGTGGAGGTGCCGTTCGAGACCGTGATCGGCGGCATCGTCGTCCGCGGCCGGATCGACGCGGTCTTCGCCGAGAAGGACGGCTCGTGGACGGTCGTGGACTGGAAGACCGGCGTCGTCCCCGAACCGGCGAAACGGGAGTCGCTGTTCATCCAGCTGGCCGCCTACCGGATCGCCTGGGCGCAGCTCGCCGGTGTCCCGGTGGAGAAGGTGCATGCGGCCTTCCACTACGTGCGTGACGGACACACCCTCGAGGCCGACGACCTGCCCGACGAGGCGACCCTGGCCGCCAAGCTGGCCAAATGAGCCCTCGTGCCGCCGGGTGGGTTACATTTCAGCGTGTGAGCGAACTCCAGGAGCGCAAACGTGGCAGTGCGTAACCGCTTCCGCGGCCGCTTCGGATCCGACGCCGAACTGGCCAACCGGCCCGACCATGCTCTGGTCGGCGTCGTCCGCATCCCCGAACTGCAGCAGAGTCCCAGCCGTGCGATCGGACGCCGCGTGTTATGGGCGTGTCTCGCGCTGTTCTTCACCTCGGTGGTCGTCTGGCTCGACCGCGACGGTTACCGCGATCTGCAGGGCAGCGAGCTGTCCTACCTGGATTCGCTGTACTACTCGGCGGTGACGTTGTCCACCACGGGATACGGCGACATCACGCCGGTCAGTCCCTTCGCTCGTTTCATCAACCTCGTGCTCATCACGCCGCTGCGCGTGCTGTTCCTGATCGTGCTGATCGGCACCACCCTCGAGGTGCTCACCGAACGGTCCCGACAGGCGCTCAAGATCCAGCGTTGGAGGAATACCGTGCGCAATCACACCGTCGTCATCGGCTACGGCACCAAGGGCCGCACCGCGATCGACGCCATGCGCGGCGACGGCATCAAGCCGTCGGAGATCGTGGTCGTCGACTCCGACCCGACCGTCCTGGAGTCGGCGGCCTCCAACGGTCTGGTCACCGTCCGCGGCGACGCCACCAAATCCGACGTGCTGCGTCTGGCCGGAGTCGCCCACGCCTCGAGCATCGTCGTGGCCACCAGCCGCGACGACACCGCCGTCCTGGCGACGCTCACCGCACGTGAGATCAACCCCCGGGCCAAGATCGTGGCGTCGATCCGCGAGTCGGAGAACACCCACCTGATGCGACAGTCGGGCGCGAACTCCGTGGTGGTGTCCTCGGAGACGGCCGGCCGCCTGCTCGGCATCGCCACGATGACCCCGTCGGTGGTCGAGGTGATCGAGGATCTCCTCACTCCCGACGCGGGTTACGCCATCGCCGAACGCGAGGTCGACCCGACCGAGACCGGCGGATCTCCCGCGCACACCCGCGACATCGTTCTCGGTGTTGTCCGCAACGGGGTGCTGCATCGCGTCGACGACAGCGAGGTCGAGCAGATCGAGGTCGGCGACCGCCTCCTCTACGTCCGCAAGAGCCCGGGCGACGACTAGACCGGCCGCCGGATGTCGACCCACCCCGCACCGACCACTGAAAAGGGACACACCGACGTGCACTTCGAACTGGTCCACCAACCGCTGCTGTCGCGCGCGACCTTCCACCGCGCCGACGAGGTCCGCGACGACGCCGAGCGCATGCTGGCGGGATGGCCACAGGCGAAGGTGCTGCTGATCGACTCCAACGGTCGGTATCCGGTCGGCGACGCCGGTGCGCTGCACTGGGTTCCGGCGACCACCGTCGCCGACGAACCGCCCGCCGACGCGGTGATCCTCGGTGTCGTGGACGGTGTCGACCGGTGGGCGCGCCGCGTCGATCACATCGACGGACCCACCGACGACGCACGGCGTGGCGCCGTGCATCTGACGCCGGACGAGGCGGGACTGCTCGTCACCGCACTGGGAATCCTCAATTGGCATGAGACGGCGAGTCATTCGCCGGTCGACGGATCGGCGACCCGGCCGGCGCGGGGCGGCTGGGTGCGTCGGAGCATCCAGTCGGGCCGGGACGAGTTCCCGCGCACCGATCCCGCGATCATCACCGTGGTCCACGACGGCGCCGACCGGATCCTGTTGGGACGCCAGGCCGTCTGGCCCGACGGCTGGTACTCGACCCTCGCCGGGTTCGTCGAACCGGGGGAGTCGCTCGAACAGTGTGTGTTGCGCGAGGTACACGAAGAGGTCGGCATCGTGGTGCGCGAACCGCGCTATCTGGGCAGCCAGCCGTGGCCGTTCCCGCGGTCGCTGATGCTCGGCTTTTCGGCGATCGGCGATCCCGCCGACGAGCTCGCCTTCCTCGACGGTGAGATCGGCGATGCGCAGTGGTTCCATCGCGACGAGGTGCGTGAGGCGTTGTCGCGGGACGGGTGGACGCGTGCCGATCCCGGACCCGACGGCGGGGCACCCCGTCTGCAGCTGCCCGGATCGATCTCCATCGCACGCACGCTGATCGAGTCCTGGGCCGCAGCCGGGTGACGGCGCAGCAGACCCGGTAGACGAGAAAACCCGGGTCCGGCGAGGGCCGGCCCGGGTGTTCAGGTCACGAGATCAGACGCCGAGTTTCTTCTTGACGTCGGCGATCGAGGGGTTGGTAGCGGTCGTGCCGTCGGCGTAGAGCACGGTCGGGACGACGTGGTTGCCGCCGTTGACACTGCCGACGAATTCGGCGGCATCCGGGTTCAGCTCGATGTCGATCTCCTGCCAGGGGATACCGCTGGCCTTCAGCCCGGTCTTCAGGCGGGCGCAGTAACCACACCACGAGGTGGTGTACATGGTCAGTTCGCCGGTGTCGGAGTTGCGGGCGCCGGCCTCGTCGTCGATCACGTTGCTCATGACTGCCATAACACCACGCATGCGCAGGCTGTTCCCACTGGCGCCGCGATCGCCGACGTGTGGCGCGTCACCCACAGCCCGATCGCCGGTCCGGAGAGCGTCGGTGGGTGGTGACATAGTGGAGTCCGTGCGCCATCCGACCTCCCCCGCGAACCCCGATGCCCGCTTCCGCGATGCCGGCGCGGTCGAGGGACTCGACCCGGAGCAGTCCGCTGCCGTCCTCGCGCCGCGCGGCCCGGTCTGTGTGCTGGCCGGCGCGGGTACGGGCAAGACGCGCACCATCACGCGACGCATCGCCCACCTCGTCGACACCGGTCAGGTGAATCCTGGCCAGGTCCTCGCGGTCACGTTCACCGCTCGCGCGGCCGGCGAGATGCGGACCCGGTTGCGGAGCCTCGGCGTCGGCGGGGCCACCGGCAACGTCGCCGCCCAGACCTTCCACGCCGCGGCGATGCGGCAGCTGCGCTACTTCTGGCCGCGTGCCTTCGGCGATGCCCGGTGGGAGCTGATCGACAACAAGTTCCCGCTCATCTCGCGCGCCGCACGCCGCGCCGGACTCGACACCGCGACCGACACCTTGCGCGACCTGTCGTCGGAGATCGAGTGGGCGAAGGCCACCCTCATCTCGCCGGAGAACTACGTCGAGGCGGTCGGCCGCCTCGGACGCGAGTCGCCCGCACCGCCGCAGAAGGTCGCCGCGGTGTACGGCCACTACGAGGACTCCAAGGTCTCGCCGGACGGCGATCGCCTCCTCGACTTCGACGACATGCTCATCTACATGACGCAGATCCTCACCATCGAACCCGGCGCGGCCGACGAATTCCGTTCGCGCTACCGGTGTTTCGTCGTCGACGAGTACCAGGACGTGACGCCCGTCCAGCAGGGCCTGCTCGACGCCTGGCTCGGCGAGCGCGACGATCTGACGGTCGTCGGTGACGCCAATCAGACGATCTACACGTTCACCGGCGCGTCCCCGAACTACCTGCTCGACTTCAGCCGCCGCTTCCCGGAGGCGACGGTCGTCCGGCTGGAACGCGACTATCGGTCCACACCCGAGGTCGTCGACCTCGCCAACCGCGTGATCGGTGCCGCGCGCGGACGCATCGCCGGGACCCGGCTCCGCCTCATCGGACAGCGGCCATCCGGCCCGCAACCGCAGTTCGCCGAATACGACGACGAGCCGGCTGCCGCCACCTCGATCGCGATCGAGATCAAACACCTCATCAGGTCGGGTGTGGCGCCGTCGGAGATCGCGATCCTCTACCGCGTCAACGCCCAGTCGGAGAACTACGAGCAGGCACTGACCGAGGCCGGCATCCCGTATCAGGTGCGCGGTGGCGAGGCGTTCTTCGCGCGCACCGAGGTACGGCAGGCGATGCGGCAGATCGCCACCGTCGCCAACCGTGAGGTGAAGCCCGGTGTCACGACGATCGAGGTCGTGGGCGCGGTCCTCGCCGAACTCGGACTCACCGACGAGGAACCATCGGGCGCCCAGGCGCGCGCCCGGTGGGAGTCGCTGAAGGCGCTGGTCCAGCTGACCGAGGACATGGTCGCCGAGAACCCCGACCTCACGCTGCCGCAACTGTCCGCCGAACTCACGACCCGATCCGAGGCACGCCACCCGCCGACGGTCCAGGGCGTCACCCTGTCGTCGCTGCATGCGGCCAAGGGACTCGAGTGGGATGCGGTCTTCCTGGTGGGGCTGACCGACGGATCACTGCCGATCAGCCAGGCCATCAAGGGGTCCTGGGAGGACGTAGAAGAGGAGCGCCGACTGTTCTACGTGGGCGTGACGCGTGCCCGCGAGCACCTGCATCTGTCGTGGGCCCTCGCGCGCAACGAAGGCGGCCGAGCCCGTCGTCGCTCCCGATTCCTGACCGATCTCGTCCCCGACGACTCGCCGGCGTCGAAGATCGCCAAGGAACGCACGCCCCGCAAGGGACCCACCTGCCGCGTCTGTGGCTCGCGGCTGATGGATTCGACCGCAACTCTGCTCGGTCGGTGCGCAGGATGCCCGTCCGACCTCGACGAGGACCTCCTGGTCGCGCTCAAGGAATGGCGCCGGTCGCGCGCCCAGGCGAAGAAGGTCCCGCCCTTCGTCGTCTTCTCCGACAAGACGCTGACCGCGATCGCCGAACAGCGCCCCACGGATACCGCTGCGCTGGTGTCGATCTCGGGGATCGGCGCGCAGAAACTCGACGAGTACGGCGAGGATCTCCTCGAACTCGTCAAAACCGCAGGTCAAAAATAGGTTGTGCGCTTTCTGGCGCACCGTTTAGGCTGATCTCCGTCAGCACACGGGTGGGAACATTCATGTGCCCACCAGGAACCCCATCGCATGTGGGAGCGATCGAGACGAGGAAGGAGCGGATCAGTGAACGGAAGCACCGTGAACCAGGCCGGCATCGCCGTGTCTGCGGCCAAGCCGAACCAGGCACACGCCGTCGTTCTGCGCGCCCGTCGCACCCGCTCCTGGCTGCCTGCCGTCTGCGCACGCCCGGTCGCCGCTCGAGCGACGATCCCGGCAATGCCGGCCGTAGCAGCGGCACTCCCGGCGATCGCACCGCCGACCGCGGCAGCGCATCCCGCAGTGGCAGTGCATCCGGCAGCAGCGCACGTAGCGCCGGCAGCAGCCGCAGCAGCAGCCCCCGCGCCGCATGGGTTCCCCGTACCGACACCGATTCTCCGGAGTTAGACCTCCGAGAACTTCGGGCCACGGGCGAATCGCAGAGGCGAAACCCGTGGCCCTCTTTTTTGTCACCCGATCATCAGCCCTCTTCGGGGCTCTCGGACCGGCAACCACATCGAGGACATGGGTCACCAATCCCAAACGAGCAGATGTGGAGAAACCCAATGACCGTCGATTGCGTACTCGAGTCCTGTATCTCGGCGGACCGCGCAGCGACCGCCCGGCTCGACCTGCCCTGCCAGGTGGCCGACGCCGACCTGTGGTTCGCCGACAACCCGCGTGACCTCGAGCGTGCCAAGGCGATGTGCGCCGAGTGCCCGCTCCGGACCCAGTGCCTGCAGGCGGCCCTGGATCGCGCCGAGCCCTGGGGCGTGTGGGGCGGCGAGATCTTCGAACGCGGCACCGTGATCGCGCGCAAGCGGCCCCGCGGCCGGCCGCGCAAGAACTCCGCGGCCTGAGAACACAGACAGCGACGCCGCGAGCAGATGCTCGCGGCGTCGCTGTTCGCTGTTCGTCCTCGGATTTCAGTCGCCCAGACCGGGCACCCATTCCTCCATGATGGCGCGGTACGGCGCGTGCGCCTCGAGCTGCGAGGCGATGCCGACACAACCGCCGAGTACACGGAACACCATCACGAACCGCTTCGGCACGTTGAGGTTCCGCGAGGTCTTGTAGACCTCGCCGCGCACGTCGGTGGCCTTGCCCGCGGCACGCTGCATCCACTTGCGTGTGAAGTGGAACGACTCGGAGTACAGCGGATCGACGTACGGCCGCAGGTACGCCTCGAGGTCGGCACTGGTGACCTTCGACGCGTGCGACGGGCGGATGAACTCCGCCTCGACCATCAGCTCCTTGAGCTCGTCGTACTTCTGGTCGCGGGCGAGCCGCAGGATCGGCCCGGTCTCCGGGGGCAGTCCGCCGGGGTAGTGGCCGACGGCTCCGAAGTCGAGGACACCGAAACGACCGTCGTCGGCGATGAAGAAGTTGCCCGGATGCGGGTCGCCGTGGAGCAGGCCGACCCGGTACGGCGAGCTGACCTCGAACTCGGCCATCTTCGCGGCCGCGTTGTCGCGGGTCGCCTGGTCGCCGGTCGCGATGATCTTCGACAGCGCGACACCGTCGACCCATTCCGAGACCACGACCTTGGGTGCGCTGGCGACCACCTTGGGGATCAGGAAGTTCGGATGCCCGTCGTACGCCTTGGCGAAAGCGCGCTGGTTCTCGGCCTCGCCGAGGTAGTCGAGTTCGGCCTCGGTGCGGTCGATGAGTTCGTCCATCATCGCCTTGACGTCGGTGCCCGGCGACAACCGCTGCAGCAGTCCCGACATGCGCGACAGCGTCTTCAAGTCGGCCTTGAGTGCGTGGTCGGCGCCCGGGTACTGGACCTTGACCGCGACCTCACGCCCGTCGGACCACACACCCTTGTGCACCTGACCGATCGATGCCGACGCCGCCGGCTCGTCGGAGAACTCCTTGAAGCGCTCACGCCAGCGGGTGCCGAGCTGCTGGTCGAGGACCTTGTGGACCTTGTCGGCCGACATCGGCGGTGCTTCGGCCTGGAGCTTGGTGAGTGCTTCACGGAACGGTTCACCGAATTCGTCGGGGATCGCGGCCTCCATGATCGACAGCGCCTGACCCACCTTCATGGCGCCGCCCTTGAGCTCACCGAGGACCGCGAACAGCTGTTCCGCGGATTTCTCGAGGAGTTCCTGGTTGACCTCGTCCTTGTCTCTGCCGACCATGCGCTTGCCGAGCCCCGCCGCCGCACGTCCGGCCATACCGATGGGGAGAGAAGCCAACTTCGCGTTGCGACGACCCTGCCCCCGAGTGATGTCGGTCATAGCATCCTTTCCGCGTCACACAATAGACGACTTGAGCTGTTCGTCTCGCACCAGACGACAATCGCAGCTCGGGTGGGGTGACCATTCTCGGCGGTCCACTCGTACAGGATCATCGCGGAACTCCAACACCTGATTCAACAACTGCGGCGCGCCCCGTGGTGCGGCGGGGGAGGGGCCACGCAGTGCCGTCACGAGACGCTCGATCTGCCCGTGCGCGATCGCGGCGGTCGGCCGCACGATCGCGGGATCGGGGTCGCCGGGCGCGCGGATGAGCTGCACCGCCATCGTCGGCCACTCCGGATCGGCGTCGGAGCGATGGTGGTCGGCGCACATCAGACAACTCGAGAGTCCCGGCAGGACGAGCGGGCCGACGATCCCGACGCCGTCGCGGACCCGCACCAGTAGGTGCGGAATCCTTGCCCTCGTCAGGGCGAAGACGACCCGTGGGTCGTGGACGAGGAAGTCGCTCAGGATCACGAGTCTGGTGTCGACGGTGTCGAGAGAGCCGTCGGGGCGCCGGCGCATCGTCCGATGGACCTGCAGGCCCTGCGCTCGCAAGGAGGCGACCAACAGGTCCGACATCGGCCCCTGACCGTGGATCTGTATGCGGAAGTCGGCGAGATCCGAACTCGCCGAGGAGGTTTCGGGTTCGACACTCGGGACCGTCCGCCCGGCCGCGGCCAGACCGTCGAGGAGCGTCCGGATCTCGTCGTCGGCGAGCCCGGTGGCCGACGCCCGACGGATGAGCAGTTCCGGGGTGCACGGGTGTTCCAGCGAGCGCAGCATCGTGGCGACCGAATGCGCCGAGATCGCGTCGTCGAGCTCGATGATCACGCTGCCGGCCGGATCGATCCCCACGTGCACCCGGTTGCCCGGTCGGACCAGGATCGGTGTTCCCGGCCGGATGCGCGGGACCGTGATGGACATGGCGCAACTCTGCCAGCGAAAACATCTCGCCGGAGGCGGGCGGGCCGGTTATCCACAACATGGGCGCGTGCAGCGTCGACTGTGGAGTTACGAGCCGGCCTGCCCGCTCTGTCCGTTCGGCCCGTCGTCTCCGGACTCGGTGTCGTCCTGTTCGGCGAGCGACTTCTCGAGCTGCGCGATGGCGTCGTCGAGATCGGTGTCCTTGTGCAGGAGTCGGTCGATGAACGCCGCCGGGTTGTCCAGGTCGTCGGAGTCGGGCAGCAGGTCGGGGTGTGCCCAGACGCCGTCGCGGGTCGACAGGTCGGTGGCCTCGAAGACCCGACGCCACAGTTCCGACGCCTCGCGCACCTTGCGCGGGCGCAGTTCGAGTCCGACGAGGGTCGCGAAGGTCTGCTCGGCGGGGCCGCCCGAGGCGCGGCGCCGGCGGATGGTCTCGGTCAGTGCCCCGGTGCTCGGGATGCGGTCGCCGAGCGCCCGGGTCACGACCTGCTCGACCCAGCCCTCGATGAGGGCCAGCAGCGTCTCGAGACGGCTGAGCGCCGCCTTCTGCTCGGGCGTGGTGGTCGGTTCGAACGACGTCGACGAGCTGATGAGTTCTTCGAGCTTCGACGGATCCGACAACAGTTCGGTGGGATCGATGTTCGACGTGGCGTCGGTGATCCCGCTGAAGTCGATGCTGATCCCGCGCGCGTACTCCTCGACCGTCGACAGCAGACGCTGACGTAGCCAGCCGACGTGCGTGAAGAGCCTCACGTGCGCGGCCTCGCGGGCGGCGAGGAAGACGATGATCTCCTGCGCGGGCTGCTCGAGACCCTCGGCGAACTTCGCGATCGCCTCGGGGAGCAGTACCGCGATGCCCTCGGGCGCCAACGGCAGACCGATGTCGGTGGAGGTGAGCACCTCCTTGGCGAGCTGGCCGAGCCCTTGCCCGAGCTGGGTGCCGAAGGCCATCCCGCTCATCTGGGTCAGCATGCCCAGCATCGGCCCGGCGAACTGCGCGGCCTCGGCGGGGAGGTTGTCCTGCCAGGTGCGCGCGAGCTGTTCGGCGACCGGGTTGCACAGGCCCTTCCAGGTGTCCATCGACTCCTCGAGCCACTGGACCGGGGTCCACGCGACGGTCTGGGTGACGCCGCTGGGGAAGGTCGTCGCGTCGTCGAGCCAGACGTCGGCCAGTCGCACGGCATCGGCCGACGCCGAGATCTCCTTCTCCAGGATCGGTGTGAACGAACCGATCTGCTGGCGGGCGAGATTCGTGGCGACCTCATAGTTCACCGGACCGCCGCCGCCACCGGCCATCCCGGCGCCCATACCGCTGAACATGTTGCCGAGTTGGGAGAACATCTGGCCGAGCATGTTGGGGTCGAAGTTCGACGGGTCGAAGTCGCCGAAGCCCTGTCCGCCGCCGGAACCCGGTCCGCCCATTGCGAATCCGAACGGGTTGGCACCACCGAAGGGGTTGCCGGGGTTGTCGCCCGGCTTGTCCTTGTCGCCGCTGTTCTTGTCGCGGTCGTCGTCGCCGTTGCCGGACGCCGAGAAGCCGAAGGGCAGATCACTCATACGTCCACCGTACCGCCCGGACAGGCGCGTTCACGGCGTCGGATGTTCGCCGTGCGCGTAGCGACGCCGGGACCGTCCCCGGAGGTCGGGGCACTATCGTGTGCGGAATGAGTTCGAGCCCCCGCTTCCGCCGGATCGCCACCGCCGCGGTCAGTGCCCTGGTGTTGCTGGCGTTGCTCGTCGTCGGCACACAGGTGCAGGTTCCCTATGCCGCGCTCGGTCCCGGTCCGACGCTGAACACGTTGGGCACGGCGAAGGTCGAGCAGGACGGCAAGGTCGTCGAACGCAAGGTCGTGCAGATCGACGGTGCGCCCCTCGACAAGACCACCGGCAACCTCAACCTGACCACGGTGTCGGTCAGCGACGGGCTCACCCTCTTCGACGCACTGGGCATGTGGCTGTCCGGGAAGTACGCGCTCACCCCGCGCGATGAGGTGTATCCGCCGAACCGGACCACCGAGCAGGTTCAGCAGGAGAACGCCCAGCAGATGACCGGTTCGGAAGAGAACGCCACCGTCGCTGCGCTGCGTTTCCTCGACCGTCCCACGGTCCTGCGGATCGCCGGCGTCGGCGCCGAGGGCCCGTCGGCCGGTGTCCTGCAGGCCGGTGACGAGGTCACCAGGGTCGGGGGCGTCGAGGTCGAGACGAGCAAGCAACTCCGCGACGTCGTGTCGAAGAACCCGCCGGGCACGGTGCTACCGCTGGAGATCGTGCGCCAGGGCACCCCGCAGACGGTGACCGTCACGCTCACGGAGCATCCCGACGACGCGAAGGCCGGCTTCCTCGGGGTCGCGGCGGAGGTCGCCAACGCCGACCCGTCGCTGAAGGTCACCTACACCGTCGGCGACATCGGCGGACCGTCGGCGGGCATGATGCTGGCGCTGTCGGTCATCGACCAGCTCAGCCCGGGCGAGCTCACCCACGGCAAGTTCATCGCGGGAACCGGCACGATCACCGTCGACGGGGACGTCGGGCCGATCGGCGGCATCACCCACAAGACCCGAGCGGCGCACGACGCCGGGGCCACAGTGTTCTTGGTCCCGGCCCGCAACTGTGCGGAGGCCGTCTCCGACCGTCCCGAGGGCCTCGAACTGGTGAAGGTCGATACTCTCGACAGCGCGGTCGACGCACTGGACGCCATCGGCGAAGGGCGCCCGGCCCCGACCTGCTGAGCCGGGCGAAACCCGGTCCGGCGGTTCAGGCCCCGGGTTCGTCGGGTGTGAAGGTGCCGGCGAGCGCCGCGCGCAGTTCGGTCCCGAGCTGCGGATGCGTGAGGGTCTCGATCTCCTCGCCCGCCTGACGGCGCAACCGCATGAGTGCGAGGTCCTTGCCGGAGCGCAGCACGCCCACCACCAGACGCGCCTGCTCCGACGCGTCGTCCGGATCGCCTGCGGCCGAGCCGCTCTCGCTCGCGACATAACGCGGCGTGCCGTCGTCGCCGGGAGCCGGGGGAGCCACCACGATCTCGGTGGCCACGGCGGCGCCGACGACGGCGTCGGGCCAGATCGCCGACGCCAGGAAGGCGTCGAGGTCGGGGCACTCCTGCTCGATCGGGGTGAGGGGCGAGTCCGCGTCGTCGCCGAGGACGTCCGGTGCCTGCTCCGCGAGGACCGCGGTCGGGACGAGGGCGAACACCGACGGCGCCTGGCCCCAGCCTGCGGCGTCGACGTGGTCGAGGATCTCGCTCAGTGCGCTCCCGAGGTCGTCGGTGGAGAAACCGCGGGGCGTCGTCGGGGGTGTCTTGGGGTCGGGCACCCGCCCATCTTGCCCCGACGAGGCCGTCGTCCACGACCCCGGGGAACCCGGATCGATCCCGGATCGTTGTCCCGGCGCCCGAGTGTGATCAGCACCCGGGTGGTGCCAGTACAGTGGGCACCACGCCCAGGCTTGTTCGTCACGCAGGGCGTTGTCCGGATTGAGAGCTTTGGAGAGTGGGTCTGGTGGGCGTCCGAGGGCCGGCAGGAATGCCGACACTGTCACGCAGGAGCAAGATCGTCATCGGACTCGGCGTCGCCGTGCTGGTCCTCTTGCTCATCGGACCACGACTGATCGGTCTCGCGACCGACTGGCTGTGGTTCCGCGACGTCGGGTACTCGAGCGTGTTCAGCACGGTCGTCTGGACCCGCGTCATCCTCTTCCTCATCACGACGCTGGTGGTCGGCCTGATCGTCTTCGGCGCGGTCGCCCTCGCGTACCGGTCCCGGCCGGTCTTCGTGCCGACCGCGGGGCCCAACGACCCGCTCGCGCGCTACCGGACCGCCATCATGACCAAGGTCCGCTGGTTCGCGGTGCTGCCGGCTCTGATCATCGGCGCACTCGCCGGTCTCGTCGCACAGGGTTCCTGGGCCACGGTCCAGATGTTCCTGCACGGGACCTCGTTCGGTCAGAAGGACCCGCAGTTCAACCTCGACATCGGCTTCTACGCCTTCGACCTGCCGTTCTACCGGTTCGTGCTGAACCTGCTGTTCGTCGTGGTCGTCGTGGCGTTCCTGGCCAACCTGGTCACCCACTACATCTTCGGCGGCATCCGCCTCGGGCAGGGCGGGGGATCGGTCACGATGGCCGCCCGTATCCAGCTCGCGGTCCTGGCCGGAACCTTCCTGTTGCTCAAGGCGGCGGCCTACTGGCTCGACCGGTACAACCTGCTGTCGAGTTCGCGGAAGTCCGAGATCTTCCCGGGCGCCAGTTACACCGACATCAACGCGGTCCTGCCGTCCAAACTCATCCTGATGGCGATCGCGATCATCTGTGCCGTCGCCTTCTTCGCCGCGGTCGTGCTGCGCGACCTGCGGATCCCCGCACTCGCAACCGTGCTGATGCTGTTCTCGGCACTGCTGATCGGCGTGGGCTGGCCCCTCACCATGGAGCAGTTCTCGGTGAAGCCGAACGCCGCCCAGAAGGAGGCCGAGTACATCCAGCGCGCCATCAACTCCACGCGAGAGGCCTACGGCATCGGGCCGGACAAGGTCATCACGCAGAAGGACTGGACGGCCCAGCCGGCGAACCCCGCACTCGTCAACAGCGACATCCCGACGCTGTCGAACGTGCGCATCCTCGACCCGAACGTGGTCTCGCCGACGTTCATCCAGCAGCAGCAACGCCAGAACTTCTACGGTTTCCCGACCCAGCTCGCGGTGGACCGCTACAAGATCGACGACGAACTGCGCGACTTCGTGGTCGCGGTGCGTGAGCTCGACCCGAGCCGCTACCTCGAGAACCAGCAGAACTGGCTGAACAAGCACCTCGTGTACACGCACGGCAACGGCTTCGTCGCCGCACCGGCGAACCGGGTGAACGAATCGGTCGACGAGAACGACATCGACGGTGGCGGCGACCCGTTCTACTACGTCAGCGACACCACGAACTACCAGACCGAGGCGTACAAGCGCGACGCCCCGATCAAGGTGACGCAGCCGCGCATCTACTTCGGTGAGTTGCTCGCCAAGATCGACCCCGACTACGCGATCGTCGGTTCCGAGGGCGGCGAGCCCCGCGAGCACGACATGGGCGACGCCAAGTACACCTACCAGGGCCCGGCGGGCGTTCCGCTGAGCAACTGGTTCAGCCGCCTGCTCTACGCGGGCAAGTACGCCGAACGCAACTTCTTGCTGTCGGGCGAGATCACCTCGGCGTCGAAGATCATCTACAACCGCGACCCGCGGGACCGCGTGAAGCAGGTCGCGCCGTGGCTGACCGTCGACTCCAAGACCTATCCCGCGGTCATGGCGGACGGTTCGATCAAGTGGATCGTCGACGGATACACCACCCTCGACAACTTCCCGTACTCGCAGCCGATGTCGTTGCAGAGCGCGACCGCCGACGCCCAGGACCTCAACCCGGGCCAGACCGGACGCACACAGGTCAACAAGACCGTGTCGTACGTGCGGAACTCGGTGAAGGCCACCGTCGACGCCTATACCGGTGAGGTCAAGCTGTACGAGGTCGACACCGAGGACCCGGTTCTCAAGACCTGGATGAAGGTCTTCCCGGATTCGGTCGCCCCGCGCGCCGAGTTCGACAAGGACACCTCACTTCGGGAGCACGTCCGGTACCCGGAGGATCTGTTCAAGATCCAGCGGGCGCTACTAACGCGCTACCACGTCGACACCCCGGGAACGTTCTTCCAGGCGAACGACTTCTGGTCGGTGCCCTCCGATCCGACGAGCCCCGACGCCGAACAGCGCGGACTCGACCAGCCGCCGTACTACTTCGTGGCCTCGGACCCGGAGAGCAAGAAGGCATCGTTCCAGATCACTTCGGTACTCACCCGTCTCAACCGGCCGATCCTCGGTGCCTACATCACCGTCTCGTCGGACCCGTCGAACTACGGGCAGATCACCGTCAAGGAGCTGCCGGGCAACAACCAGCGGTCGGGACCGAAGCAGGCCTTCAACCCGATGAAGACCGATGGTCGAGTCGCGGAGTCGCTCAAGGCTCTCGAGAACACGGCGAAGGTGACGTTCGGCAATCTGCTGACGCTGCCGGTCGGCGACAACGGAATTCTCTATGTGGTTCCGATGTACGCACAGGCCCAGGGCGAAGAAGCCTTCCCGCGGCTCTTCCGGGTGATCACCCGTTACGAGCCGAAGGAACGCGAGGCCCGGATCGGTTACGCCCCGACGACGGCCGAAGCGTTGCGCCAGGTCGGGATCACGCCGGCCGCCGGTGTGGTGCCCGGTGAGGAGCAGTCCGAGGACACGCCGGACCAGTCCGAGCAGCAGGGTGGGACGACCAACCCGCAGCAGCCCGCGCCTCCCCAGGGAGGAACGCCCGAACGCGACGCCGCGGTGAAGGCGATCGGGGACGCGCTCGGCGCACTGCGCGATGCGCAGACCAAGGGCGACTTCGCCGGCTACGGACAGGCCCTCGACCGGTTGAACAAGGCTGTCGCACAGTACGAATCACTGCCCGAGCAGAACTAGCCGGACAGAACCCGATCGATGCGCCCCGGTGAGGGGCGCATCGATCGGGAGAAGGAATCCGAGCGCTACGTGCGTCGGGTACCGCTAGCCGCGGTACTTGCGCACGTAGCGCTCTTTCTCGTCCGGGGTGTTGTCCGGCAGGACCGGGCTGTGGTGATACCGGTGGCCGATCGTGAAGAAGATCGAGACGGCCACGCCGAACGCCGCGACCATGAGCACCGCGGACACGATTGCGTGACCCGTGTTGCCGGAGGCCATGTGGACCAGCCACAGTGCCGCGGCCACGAAGCCGCCGAGTGCGAGTACGAATCCGATGAAACTCATCGGGTGGTTGCCATGGCTCTCATGGTGGAGATGGGCGGACATGGTTCCCTCCTCGGTAGTGGGTCAGCCCGGATCGGGTAGCGCCGAGTCTACGCCCGACAGTGATCCAGCTCACAACAGTCGGACGCCCTTGGGGTGGGATGATGCATCGTCGTGACCACGCCTTCATCGCCACGGTGACCGCAATCGCAAGCATCGGTCCTGGTCAGAGGTGGTTGCGGCACCGATTTGCGTCGCTGACGAACGCGTGTGTAACGTTGTGTTCACCAACGCGGGGTGGAGCAGCTCGGTAGCTCGCTGGGCTCATAACCCAGAGGTCGCAGGTTCAAATCCTGTCCCCGCTACCAACACGAGAACCCCCCGCCCGGGATATCCGGGCGGGGGGTTCTTGCATTTTGTGGTGAAGGTTCATGCTCGCCGGCCAGGGTGTCGGCTCGAGCTCCCCGGGTTGTGTTCTGAGAACCGTCGCCGAGAACCGCCCCTGGAATCCGCCCTCCTCAGAACTGTCGGCGATGTGGTGTCTTCGGCCGGCCCGTGGAGGGCGGATACAGGGGGCGGTTTCCAGTGGGAGTGGTCCGGAGGACGGCTCGGTTTCCGCTCGGTGTGCACGCCTACGTCGGGCTTGGTCTCAAGACGTAGCCTCTGACCAGGCGATTTGACGCTGGGGGGCCACGTGCGTAACTTATGTCGAGTCAGCGCGCCACGGCGCCGCCCCGGCCGGCCTGAGAGGGTCTGGATGGGGAGTGGAGATCGGGCTTGCAGCTGACCGCCCCTGAACTTCTGGTTCGAGTCCTTGTGTCTCGGATGAGGGATTCAGGGTTGCCAGGTACCTTGTGAGTTGCGAACTTCGGGTTTGCGGGTCGCGGTGAGGGTCTGGTAGGCTGGAAGAGT
>NZ_JSYC01000130.1:0-1924 GCF_054823965.1 Gordonia sp. GN26
CGAGTCGGTCCTGCAGACCGCACCCGGCGTCGTCGCCGCCGCGGTTCTGGTGCGCGACGACCTCCTCGTCGCCTACGTCTCCGGGGATGCCGACGTGACGCAGGTACGTGAACATGCGGCGCGCCGCCTCGCGCCGTACATGGTTCCGGACACCGTGGTCGTACTCGACGACATGCCGCTCGGAACATCCGGGAAGATCGACCGGAAGTCGCTTCCCGCACCGGAGCTCGGTCCGCGTGAGATCGTGGCGCCGGGGTCGGACACCGAACGCCTGATCGTCGAGATCGTCGCCGACGTCCTCGACCAGGCCGTCGAGCGGGTGTCGGTCACCGACAGCTTCTTCGAGATCGGCGGGCACTCGTTGTCCGCCACCAGGGTCGCCGCCCGGCTCTCGCACACCTTCTCGCTGCCGTTCACCGTTCGTGAACTGTTCGACGCCCCGTCCGTCCGTGCCATGGCCGAGTGGGTCGACGAGCGTCGCGGTGACGACTCGGTCGTCGCGCCGGCGCCTTCCGGTGACGACCTCCCGGACCTGGGATCCATCCCGCGTCCGTCGCGCCCGCCCCTGTCGGCGGCGCAGCAGCGGATGTGGTTCATCAACCAGTTCGATCCGGCGTCACCCGCCTACAACATCCCGTTCGCGATGCGGCTGCGCGGTCGGCTCGACACCGTGGCCCTGCGCGCCGCCCTTGCCGACGTGATCAGCCGGCACGAGGTGCTGCGCACCCGGTACCCGCAGGACCTCGACGGTCGGCCATGGCAGGACATCGCGTCCGCCGATGAGGTGACCGTGGACCAGTGGTGGTGCGATGAGGACGTCGAGACCCTCACCTCCACCGGCTTCGACGTCACCCGCGACCTGCCGATCCGTGCCGGGATCGTCGCCGAGTCCGACGACCACCTCCTGGTCGTCGTCCTCCACCACATCGCGGCGGACGGTGAATCCCTGCGACCGCTCGTCGACGACCTGTCGCACGCCTATGCCGCGCGTACGGCGGGACATGCGCCCAGACGTCCCCCGCTGGACGTCCAGTACGCGGATGTCGCACTCTGGCAACAGCGCGTCCTCGGGTCGGTGGACGATCCGGACTCCGCGCTCGGTCGCCGGGCCAGGTGGTGGCAGGAGGAGCTCGCGGACCTGCCCGATGTACTCGAACTGCCGACCGACCGTCCGCGGCCGCCGGTGGCATCGCTCCACGGTGCCGTCGTGGAATTCGAGGTGCCCGAGGGACTCGCGTCGTCGATCGACGGGTTCGCACGCCGCCATGGGGTCACTGCGTTCATGGTGCTGCACGCCGCCGTCGCGGTCGTGCTGTCCCGCCTGGCGGGCTCCTCCGACATCGCACTCGCGACGCCGGTCGCGGGTCGTGGTCGCGCCGAACTCGATGCCCTGGTCGGCATGTTCGTCAACACCGTTGTCCTACGCACCCAGGTCGACCCGGGTGCCACGTTCGGCGAGGTCATCGGGCGGGTCCGCGACACCGACCTCGACGCGTTCGCCGCTGCCGACGTCCCCTTCGAGCACCTCGTCGACGTGCTCGCCCCGACCCGCAGCGAGGCGTTCGCACCGCTCGCCCAGGTGATGCTGACACTGGAACAGTCCGCGATCGGCGACATCTCGGTGCCCGGCCTGACGGTCACGCCCGTCGAGGCGGGTGTTCCCGCCGCGCGATTCGACCTCATGATCGGTATGACGGCCGCTCGCGACGCGGCCGGCGACCTGACCGCCCTGTCCGGGCGGATCGTCTACGCCACCGACCTCTTCGAGGACCGCACCGTCCGCCGGCTGGGTGAGCGGATCGTCGACGTCCTCACCACCGGTCTCGCCGACGACACGGTGGTGGTCGGCGACATCGACCTCGCCGACGCGACCGAGCGTGCCGCCATCGCGGACTGGTCTCGGGGTGCGGTGGTGGAGTTGGGG
>NZ_JSYC01000131.1:0-8585 GCF_054823965.1 Gordonia sp. GN26
GCGACGAGCCACGAAGGCCTGGTGAGATGATCTCCCGAACCGACACGAAAAGTCGTCCCCCTCAGTGTGGTTCGAGGGCACATTGCCCTCGGCAAATGCTCAGGGGGACGAGTTCTCGCGTGAATCAGACTTCTCTGGAAGCGAATGCCCGCGGTTGGTGCGGAGCGTTGCAAAGTCGCCAGCCCTTCGTGGCTTGTCGCTAACGCTCCTCGCACCTCAGGGAGCAAGTGGTCGTGGCACACTTTGGCCAACTCGCGCGACTTCGACCCGGACTCAGGACACGGAGTGCGCGCGGCGTTCGAGGTGCGTGACCCCGTCCTCGATCCACGAGCGCACTCGGACCTCGCGATGAGAGTCGCCGTCCCGCAGAGTGATCCACAACTCGTCGTGCAACCGCACCTGCCCGCGCGGTACCTCGACCCCGCGTTCGGCGCCGAACCGCACCGCTTCGGGGTGGGCCCAGGTCGCGGCGTCACCGGGGTCGCGGGCGGTTGCGGTGTACTCCTCGGATGTCAGTGACAGGTCGAGCAGTGTCGCGAGGATCTCGGCGTCGGTCGCGGTGACCGTCGGTCCGGCGAGAACTGTCTCCCCATCCGACAGAGCCTGCAGGAACCACGGCTGGTCGACGACCACCGCGTTCTCGGTGACGGTACCGGCGATCGTCCGGACCCGTTCGGGGACCTCGACATCCGCCGGATCGATGACACCTCGACGGCAGGCGGCGACAACGGCGGCGTGCACCATCACCGCTGCGCCCGCGGTGATGTCCCGGTCGGGATCACCGAGGCGGGTCAGCAGCAGCGCGGCGTCGTCGGCAGTGTCGGGTTCGAGGCGTGCGAGCGCTCCGACCAGTGCGTCGGCGTGCGGATGGTCGAGCGGGTCGATGATCCCGGCGAGGATCTCGTCCGACGGTGCGCGGTACTCCCCGAGCAGCAACCCGTCGACCTCGGCGTGCCGTCGCAACCACCAGGCGGTGTACCCGTCGCGGTCGGCGAGCAACGGTGCGACGGCCTCGTCGGTCGCCATCATGGTCAGCGCGTCGGGCCAGGACCGGTCGTCGATCAGGTCGAGATCGCGGACCGCCGTGAGCCTTTCGGGGGCGTCGGGCAGGGTGTCCCACCAGTCCTCCTCGTCGGGTAGGTCGTGGTCAGGTCCGACCGGCAGTTCGTCGACGACCGTGAGGAAGCCCCACCCGACACCGAGACGCCGCAACTCGTCTGCGCCACACTCGGACACGACCTCGGCATCGACGACACCGAACGGATGGTCGTCGACGAGGACGGACAGCAGCGGGCTGTCGGGCAGCAGGAGTTCGTCGGCGGGGCGGAGCTCTCCGTCGGTGTCCAGCAGCGGAAGGGTGGCCAGCCACGGCGGCACGGTCGCATCCGGATCGGCGCGCAGGACCGCACAGATCTCGGCGGCCAACCCGTCGTCGCCGGCCAGGTCATCGGTCACAGCACCGTCGAGATCGATGTCCTCGATCAGCACGCGCAGCGCCGGGTCTGCCAGCGCGTCGGTGACCGAGAGTTCCTGCACGCCGAGACGTTCCAGGAGCGAATGACCGGCATCGGGATGGACGGTGGGAATCCAGCGCATCGGCGTGGCGATGCGATCACTCACGAACAGGCCACGCACCCCGACCGACATCCGCCCGTCGGACCGCGGGATCGGCAGCGCGCCCAGTTCCTCGACCTCGCGTCCCGTCGACACGAGCGGCGCGAGCGCCTCGTACAGGTCGTGCCACCACGACGGCTCGTGGTGCAGCCCGCCGAGTCGCTCCACCAGCCCCGCCAGCCCGAGTTCCTCGACGCCCAGCCGCCCCAGTGTCGGAAGGTGTTGGGCGAGAGATATGTCGGGGTGGACGAGATCGGCGAAGTGTTCGGACAACATCTCGGCCAGGCGATCGGTCAACCCGATGAGGACGACTGCCCGCGAAGGCAGCAACGGCTCGCCGTCCGCACCCGGCAGCCACGCGATGTCGCGGAGTTGCCCGCGCACGGCCTCGATCAGCCTGGCATCGTCACGATTTCGCGCGAGGTGCAGCTCCGGTACGAGCTGTAACCGCCGAACCGGGTCGACCAGGAGCAACAGGTCGACGTAACCGGCTGCGGCATCGCCGATCTCGGCTCCCGGATGTAGGTGTCGACGGTCCGGGGTGAGCGCGAGGTCGGTGATGCACCGACACGGCAGGCTCAGTTCGATGTCGGTGGGCGTGGGAGCGCGCAGCACATCGTGCTCGGGTGCGCGACCGTTGTCTGCGTCGACTAGCCAGCGCGTCCCGCCGCGGGTCACCTCCAACCAGCGCCGAGTCGACGCCGAGCCGGCACCGTCATCCACGGACACGGTGACTATCGCAGACGAGGCCTGATCGTCTTCGACCGCGGGCCCGTCGGACCGCTCGACCGAGACCTCCACACCGTCGACGGTGATTCGCTGCAGCGCGGCGAGTTCCACAACCAGATCGGGTGCTTGCGCGAGCATCGCCTCGATCAGCGGCCCCGCCGGCTCCCGGAGACTCAGGACCACCTCGGTGTCGAACCCGTTGGCGGGCCCGACCTCCGACGGCCACACGAGTCGCAGAACCGGGACGGCGTCACCCGGGAGACCGGCGTCCCGAACAGCTTCCACGGTGGCGGCGCGGTCGAAGACGACCGACCCGGTGCGCGAACGGATCTCGATGCGGTCGGCGACCGTCGCCGTGGCGGTGAACCCGACGCCGAATCGGCCGATCTGACCGTCGGCGGGCGCCTTGGCCGACACGCGCAGCGCCGCGAGCGAGCGAACACCCTCGACGCTCAGCGGCTCACCGGTGTTCGCGACATGCAGCTCGCCGTCGGAGACCCACACCGCGAGCTCCCCCGCGATCCCCGCCGCGGCTGCGGCGTCGGCGGCATTGGCGGCGAGTTCGGTGAGCAATCGGTCGCGGTATCCGACCGTCACCAGATCAGACTCGGCGGCGGCGTCCTCGGCGAGACGGGTCGGCGAGGCGATCCAGGCGTCGAGCGTCGACGACCGCAGTGCGGCGGTGTCGAACGGGTCTGGGCCGAACGGATCGGCGCTCATCGGCGGTGGGGTGTCGTTCAGGAGCGGGCCGGTTCGGCGTCTCGGGTGACCGAGACGACCTCGAGGGCGCCATCGTCGTAGGCGTCATATGCGGGTGAACCCTCACCCTTGGGCGCCTGGACATCGGAGTGTGCGCCGCAGCCGTACTCGGCGGAGACCACCCGGCCGTCGGCCGCGTATTCGTTTGCGCAGACACCGAATCCGGCGCGCAGCGCACCCGCGAGGGGCACGTAGAAACCACAGGTCCAACACGTGTACGGAGCGGCCTGCGCCATCTCCGACGACGGTCCGAAATCGCCGTCGTACCAGCGCTGCGCGGCGTCGGCGCGACCGTCGCGGCTCAGCAGCCGGCGTCGACCGAGGCCGATCTCGCCGGCGATCTGACCGATCTCGTCGGGGTCCTCGGACTCGGAGTCGAAGCGGAACTCGTCGCCGGTGTCGATCTGGTTGGGGACCAGACGGGGATCGTCGGGCTCGGCTGCCAGCAGATCGCCGGGCGCGAGGTCACCGGAGGCGACACGCTCGGCCCACGGCACCCACGGCGGGGCGAGCAGCGAACCCTCACCCGGCAGCAACACGACCTCACTGAGGGTGATCTCGTCGCTGCCCGGGGACCCGGCCAGCACGACGCACCACTGCCATCCGCGATAGCCTGCGAGCTCGGCGTCGAAGTAATGTGCAGCGGCCCACTCGCCCTCGGCGACGCTGCGCCGATGCGCGCCGGGCTGCTGTCCTTCGTCGACCAGCGCGGCTCGTGCGATGTCGACGGCCGCCAGCAGTCGTCCGCCCTCACTTACGTCAGTCACGCATCCAGTGTGCAATATCGCCGACGTGTGCCACACAACGCCCCGGTTCAAGCGGCACCGGCCCGAGATGAGGAACAATCGTGGGCGTGATCCCACGGAGTTCCCGACACGACGATGGGCGCGGGGCCCCCAGGGGTCCGGCGAGCCAACATCCTCGCCCGCCGACAGACGATCGCGGCCGGCGCGCCGCTCAGCACCCCGGGTCGGCCAACTACCCGGCCGACGAGACCCGTCAGATGCGCGGCCGTCGGCCCGCACCGGGCTGGGGACCGCCGCCCGGGCCGGGTCCCGGCCGCAACGCCTACCTGCCCCCGCCCACCCACAATCCCCATCTGCCGCCGCTCGACGACCGCGGGCAACCGCAGTACGACGAGTCGGCGACCCGCGCGATGCCGACCGACCACGGGCCGCGAACGCCCAAGAAACTCACCGTGATGCGTGTCGCCGCGATGCGCAGCCGGGAACTGACGGGCAAGGGCATCGGCAAGATCCACCGTGCCGCGACCGCCGACGGCGCCGACCAGTCCGGCCTCACCGCGCTCACCCTGCCGGTGATCGCGAACTTCGCCGCCGACGCGGCGATGGCCGTCGCGCTGGCCAACACGCTGTTCTTCGCGGCCGCGACGGGTGAATCCAAGACCAATGTCGCGCTGTACCTGGCGCTGACGATCGCGCCGTTCGCACTCATCGCTCCCCTGATCGGTCCGCTCCTCGACCGGCTCCAGCGCGGTCGTCGTATCGCGATGGCCGCGACCTTCGGTCTGCGCGTCATCCTGGCACTGCTGATCATGGCGAACGTCCAGTGGAACGACGCCACGCAGCAACTCGAGTACGACCCGTGGGTGCTCTATCCCTGCGCCTTGGGCCTGCTGGTGCTGTCGAAGTCCTTCGGCGTGCTCAAATCGGCGGTCACGCCGCGTGTGGTGCCCCCGACCATCGACCTGCCGCGGGTGAACTCCCGCCTGACCACCTTCGGTCTGATCGGCGGCACGATCGTCGGCGGCGCGGTGGCCGCGCTGATCGAGATGTTGCTCGGCAAGCTGCTGCCGCTGCACCTGCCGGGAGCCATGGTGTGGCTGGCGATCGTCGCCGCGGCCGGCGCCTACCTGTGTATGCGCATCCCGTCGTGGGTCGAGTCGACCGAGGGCGAGATCCCCACGACCCTGACCTACCACGGCGAGCCCGCCCGATCGAGCGCGCCCGAACACGAACCGACCAGTGCCCGCGAGGGCGCCAAGATGCTCGCCGCCAAGATGCGTCAGCCGCTCGGCCGCACGGTCGTGGCCGGCCTGTGGGGCAACGGCACCATCCGCATCCTCACCGGCTTCCTGACGCTGTTCGTGGCCTTCTATGCCAAGGCGCAGCAGGGCGACGCGTCGGACTGGACGCAGCTGCTGCTGCTCGGCGCGGTCGGTGCCGCGGCCGGTATCGGCAACATGATCGGCAACGGCGTCGGCACCCGGCTGGAGCTGAAGAACCCGCCCGGCATCATCGTCTGGGCCACCGCGGCCTGCTTCGCCGTCGCGGTCCTCGCGGCGATCTTCGGCAACATCCTCTTCGCAGCGGTCGCCGCCCTGGTCGCGTCGGGCACCAGCGCGATCGGCAAGGTGTGCCTCGATTCGTCGATCCAGGACGATCTGCCCGACGAATCGCGCGCCTCGGCCTTCGGTCGTTCGGAGACGGTCCTGCAGCTGTCGTGGGTCTTCGGCGCCTCGCTCGGTGTGCTGCTGCCCCCGACTCTGTGGATCGGCTTCACCGTCGTCGCCGTGCTGCTCGGGCTGGGCCTGGTCCAGACCGTGATGACGACCCGCGGGTCGTCGCTGGTGCCGGGCCTGGGCGGTCGGCGCCCCGACCACGCCGCACCGACCGTCGCCTTCCGGGCCGCCGGCTCGGACGATGCACGCCGGACCGGCCCGGGATCGGCACCGACCCGGGCGCATACCCAGCGGCCGACGACCACGCGGATGCCGTCGACAGCACCGTTCCCGAACTCCGGTGACCGGACACCCGGTGACCGCCCCGCCCCCGACCAGACAGGACATCGCCGACCGTGATCAGCAGTGGTGAGAAGAAAGCTCTTTCGATCATCGCGATCGTCGTGGTGGCGTTCGTCGCGGTCGTCGGCGTTTCGGTGTTCCTGCTGACCCGCAACTCCACGCACGACGACCGGCCGTACGTCCACATCGCCGTCGGCAAGAACCTCTACACCGTCGAGCCGGTGCGGTGGTGCGACCTGATGCTCGACGAATGCGACCCGCCGCTCGGCACGTCGCAGCGCGAGGCACCCCGGGTTCCGGTGGCGGTCGGCGACACGGTGATGCTGTCGGTCTCCGGCGACATCGCGAAGGGCCCATGGAACCTCGCGGCCGTCTACTGGACACCGAAGGGGCTCGTCGAGGACGAGCAGCCCCAGGCGTCGGGTGAGACCTACACGGTCACGCTGAAGACGGCACCCGAATACGTCCTGCTGGGCGTCACCGTCTACCCGGCGTCGGCCCGGCTGACGCCGAACGACGAGATCATCCCGCGCGGCGTGCTGGCAGCGCAGACCGCGCCGGAGAACTTCCTGCAATACCTCGGCTGACGCGCGACATCGGGCTCAGTGCTCGACGAACGGCACTCAGCTCTCAAGTTCGCGAGCGACCGCGCGGACGACCTCGGAGATGCGCTGCGCGGTCTTGCGGTCGGGGTAGCGCCCCTTGCGCAGATCCGGCTGCACCTTGCCCTCGAGCAGGGTGATCAGATCTGCGACCATGCCGTGCAGCTCGTCGGGGGTGTGTCGCTTGGTGTCCTTGCGGGCGGCCTCGCGCACGTTCTTCGACACGCTCGGCGCAGGATCGAGAACCTTCACGCTCAGTGCCTGCGGCCCGCGGCGACCGGCAGCCATGCCGAACTCCACGCGCTGCCCCGGCTTGAGGGCCTCCACCCCGTCGGGCAGGGCGGACGAACGGACGTAGACGTCCTCACCGCTCTCCTGAGCGAGGAAGCCGAAGCCCTTGTCCGCGTCGTACCACTTCACCTTGCCGGTCGGCACTGTGCTCACCCTCATCTGTACGTCGTAGATCTCTTGCGGATCTGCCTGTCACAACAAAAGACGCCGTCACCCATCACACGACCCACGGCGGAAAGTCCGTATGGGCCCAGACGGATGCAAGGCGCCTGCTGCGCCCCATGGTAGCCAACACCCCACCCCGCGGTCACACCATTACCTCTGCCCTACCGGTCAGCCCGTCGCGCGGCGCCGCACTCCCGGAGTGTGCATTACCGTGGACGGCATGCAGAAGACGACGTCCCCGCGGTTGCTGCAGGCAGCCATGGTGATCTTCGCGATCGGAATCATCGCCCTCGTGGCCCTGTTCGTGACCCCGCTCGTCACCGACGGCGAGACCGCACCGACCTTCGTCTACCTGTTGACCATGTGCGCACCCCTGGGTTTTCTCCTCGGCCTGGTGTACGCACTCCGTGCCGGACGCCGAGCCAGGTGAGGACCGTGACCGCGACCATCGACACCACCCCAGAACTTGCCCCCGTCTCCGACGCCAAGGCCCTCCGGGCAGCGTTCAGCTGCTTCCCCAGCGGCGTCGTCGCGGTGTGTTGCCTTCAGGGCGAGGGAGATTCGACCACGCTGATCGGAATGGCGGCGAGCTCCTTCACCACCGTCTCCCTCGACCCACCACTGGTGTCGGTGTGCGTACAGAACACGTCGACGACGTGGCCGCAGATCCGTACCGCACCGGCCATCGGCGTGAGCGTCTTCGCCGGCGACCAGACCGATGTCTGCAAGCAGCTCGCCGGGCCGTCGGAGCGCCGGTTCGACGGCATCACGCCGCTGCGTACCGATGCCGGGGCGGTTTTCGTCCCCGACGCCGCTGCCCATCTGTCGTGCACCATCCACAACGAGATCCAGGCCGGTGACCACACCGTCGTGCTGCTGGAGATCGACACCCTGCGCGCCGACCCCGAGGTCGAGCCGCTGGTGTTCCACGCCAGCACCTTCCGTGCGCTCGAGGCCCGCAAGGACCCGAACGCGACGTGATCTGCAGGACAGCATGAGCACGGTCGGACTCGGAATCCCCACGCCACGGTCGATGACGGCCGGGGCCCCATCCGACGTGCCCACGCAGGGGCCCCTGCGCGACACGTTCGGGCGGGTGGCGAAGGACCTGCGGGTCTCGGTGACCGACCGGTGCAATCTGCGCTGTACCTACTGCATGCCGGCCGAGGGACTCGACTGGATGCCGAACGACGCGGTGCTCAGCGCCGACGAGCTGATCCGCGTGCTCACGGTCGCAGTCCGGGACCTGGGGATCGAACGCATCCGCTTCACCGGCGGTGAGCCCCTGCTGCGTCGCGACCTCGAGCAGGTCATCGGCGCAGTGTCGGCGCTGCCCCAGCGTCCCGAGATCGCGATGACCACCAACGGGCTGGGCCTCACGCGGCGGATCGACGGACTCGTCGCCGCCGGGCTCAGCCGCATCAACATCTCCCTCGACACCGTCGACCGCGAACGATTCGCCGAGATCACCCGCCGCGACCGGCTCGACGACGTGCTGGCCGGTCTCGCCGCCGCCAAGCGCGCGGGTCTCGACCCGGTCAAGGTCAACGCCGTGATCCCCGACCGTGCCAACCTCGACGCCATCCCCGATCTGCTCGCCTACTGCCTGGAACACGGCTACGAGCTGCGCATCATCGAACAGATGCCCCTCGACGCCGACC
>NZ_JSYC01000132.1:0-7456 GCF_054823965.1 Gordonia sp. GN26
TGCGACGAGCCGTATCGAAACCACCTGGTGACCTGAACAGACAACCGACCCAGCTATTTCACCCCCGCCGTCCGGCGGAGAATGACGGAGGTAGACGTGGAGCATCCGTGGGACCGCCGACTCGGCGTCTGGTGGATCGCTGAGGATCATCCCGACCAGCCGGCGATCGTGGCCTCCCCGAGCGGGCGCACGCTGACGTTCGGCGAGTTGACCGGGAGCGCCCATCGACTGGTACACGCCCTACGCGCGAACGGGTTGGGCGCCGGTGACATCGTCGCCTATGCGCTGCCCAATGACGTCGATCCGGTGATCTGGCAGCTGGCCTGCGCAGAGATGGGAATCCGTTATCTCGCACTGAATCCCGCGCTGTCGGCGGCCGAGTTCAGCGACATCCTCGAACACTCCGGCGCGGTGGCCGTGGCGGTCCATCCCGATTTCGCCGATCGGATGAGCGACGTCGGCGACACGGAGACCCTCGAGCTGGCGGTCGCCGTCGGCGGCGACATCCCGGGGTTCCTGCCGTACGAGGATCTGATCGCCGACCACCCGGACACCCTCCCGGCGGACCGGGTCCTCGGCGGTGCGATCTCCTATTCCTCGGGCACCACCGGTAAGCCCAAGGGTGTTCTGCGTCCACTTCCCGCGCTCGAACCGTCGGCGGCCGCGAACGCCATGTCCACTTTCGGCCGCGCGTTCCGGTTCCTGCCGTTCGACGGCGTCCACCTCGTGTCCACCGGGATGAATCACGGTGGCTGCCAGGGCTTCTATCTCGGCGCCCTGAACGTCGGCCAGGCATTGGCCATCGGGGCCAAGTTCGACCCCGAGGACACCCTGCGGATGATCGACGAGCATCGGGTGACCACGGCCTACATGGTGCCCACCCAGTTCGTCCGGTTGCTCCGCCTCCCCCAAGAGGTGCGCGACCGCTACGACCACTCGAGCCTGAAGGTCGTCGCCCACTCGGCCGCGCCGTGTCCGCTCGAGGTCAAGAAGCAGATGTTCGAGTGGTGGGGCCCGGTGATCTGGGAGACCTACGGCGGCATGGAGGGTGCGGCGACGATCGCCAAACCCCATCGCTGGCTGGAGAAGCCGGGCACGGTCGGTCGCGCGGTCGCGGGCATGGCCGTACGCATCCTCGACGACGACGGCAACGAACTCCCGGCCGGCGAGATCGGCAACGTCTACCTGGAGTCGGCGACCTCGACCTTCGAGTACCGCGGCGACCCGGAGACCACCAGGTCGGCTTTCCGCGGCCGGTCGTTCACCATCGGCGACATCGGCTATCTCGACGACGACGGCTACCTGTTCATCTGCGACCGGGCCAAGGACATGATCATCAGCGGCGGGGTGAACATCTACCCCGCGGAGATCGAGGGAGTGCTGTCGGCCCATCCCGCAGTCGCCGACGTCGCGGTCATCGGCATCCCCGATCCCGAATGGGGCGAACAGGTCAAAGCATTGGTGGTGACGGCGGATTCGGCGACCACCACCGATGACCTCGGCGCCGAGCTCATCGAATGGTGCAAGGACCGGCTCGCCCGCTACAAGTGCCCGCGCAGCGTCGAGTTCCGGGACACCCTGCCTCGCACCGAGACCGGGAAGATCCTCAAACGCACCCTCCGCGACGAGTTCTGGACCGCGAGCGGCCGGCACGTCTGACGGCACACCAGCACCACGAAAGGAACCCACTCCACATGACCGACACGTCCACCGCGGCACCCCCGGCGTCCTCCGACGCCTCGCCGGGCGCCGTACCGATCGTCGACTACCTCGTCCTCGGCGACCATCCCCACCTCATCGCGCACGAGTGCACGAAGTGTTCGGCGCGGTACTTCGACCACCGGAACGCCTGCGCATCGTGCTTCGGGACCGAGTTCGCCGACGTCGCCGTCCCGACCACGGGGACCCTGCGCACCTACACGATCGTGTCCTTCGCAGCACCCGGTGTGCCGGTGCCGTTCGTCGCCGGCGTGATCGACTGTGGCGGAACGCACGTGCGGGGCAACGTCGTCAACACCGACCCGACGCCCGAGAACATCACCTTGGGCATGCCGTTGCGCCTGGCGACATACGTCGTCGGCACCGACGACAACGGCGTGGAGGCAACCGGTTTCGGATTCGAACCGGATACGTCCGGGAACGGGGAGGCGGTCTGATGGCGGAGAACGTGTGGATTCTCGGTATCTACATGACCAAGTTCGGCAAACACCTCGATCGCGACGTGGTCGATCTGGGCGCCGAGGCATCGCTGGCCGCGATCGCCGACGCCGGGATCACCATGTCGGACATCGACATGCTGGCGGCAGGCAACCTCATGGCACCGCCGGGCTTCGGTCAGGCGCTGCAGAAGCAGATCGGCCAGACCGGCATCCCCGTGTACAACGTCAGCAACGCGTGCGCGACCGGGGCCACCGCGCTGCGCACCGCGGTGATGGCCATCAAGGCCGGCGAGGCACGCTATGCCCTCGCGGTCGGCGTCGAGAAACTCGCCGGCGCGGGGCTCCTGGGCGGTCGGGCCAAACCGTCGCCAGGCAACGAATGGACACCTCAGGGCCGGTTCGGCGCAGTGACCGGCCTCGACGGACGCGTCGGTACCGAAGCGATGCCCGGCGTCTTCGCGCAGGTCGGGATGGAATACCTGCACGAAGTCGACTACACCGATGTCCCGCTCGACCTCTTCGCCCGCATCGCGGAGAAGAACCATGAGCATTCGACACTGAATCCGCTTGCGGCGTACACCAAGTCGATGTCGGCCGAGCAGATCAAGAACGACGTCATGATCGCCTACCCGAACACGCGGTCGATGTGTTCGGCGAACTGCGACGGCGCGGCCGCCGCCGTGCTGGTCAGCGACAGTGAGCTGGCAAAGCTGTCGCTCGAACAACGACGCCGCGCGGTCAAGATCTCGGCTTCGGTCCTGACCTCCGACCCCTGGCAGGAAGCCTGCCAGGTGTTGCCCGATGTCAACACCCTCACCCGCAATGCCGCGCAGAAGGCCTACGAGCTGGCCGGCATCGGCCCGTCGGATCTCGATCTGGTCGAGCTGCATGACTGTTTCGCCACCGCCGAACTCGTCCACTACGACAACCTCGGCCTGTGCGAACCCGGCAATGCGGTCGACTTCTTCGAGAGCGGTGCCACGTGGCGCACCGGCACGACCCCGGTCAACGTCTCCGGCGGCCTGGAATCGAAGGGACACCCGATCTCGGCCACCGGTATCGCCAACGTGTGGGAGGTCTGTCATCACCTGCGTGGCGAGGCCGGCGATCGCCAGATCGAGGGAGCACGAGTCGGTTTGGCGCATGTCATCGGTCTCGGTTCGGCCTGCGGAATCCACGTGCTGGAGCGATCCGCCGCCTGACCGGACTTCGACCGAAACTCCACTGCGGTCGGCTGACATGGTGTCTAATGAATCAAAAGAGTTAACCTTTTGATCGGAGGGCGGGAGCCACCATGTCAGCTCGACTCGCAGGAAAAGTAGCCTTCGTCACCGGTGTGGCGCGCGGTCAGGGCCGAAGCCACGCAGTGCGACTCGCCGAGGAAGGCGCCGACATCATCGGCGTCGACCTTCCCCGCCCGGTCGAGAACATGACCTATCCGCTCGCGTCGCAGGAAGACCTCGACGAGACAGTACGTCTGGTCGAGAAGACCGGACAGTCGATCGTCACGCGCGCAGCCGATGTCCGCGACCGCGCCGCCCTCGACGAGGCGGTCGCCGCGGGCATCGAGGCCTTCGGTCATCTCGACATCGTCGTGGCCAATGCCGGCGTGTGTCCGCTCGGCCAGACACCGCCGAACACCTTCCTCGACGTCGTCGACGTCAACCTCGTCGGCCTGATCAACACCTTCAACGCCGCCTATCCGCACCTGGGCGACGGAGCGTCGCTGATCGGCATCGGTTCGGTCGCCGGACTCGTCCCGGGCTCCGTCGACAACCCGGCGACCGGGCCCGGCGGCGCCGGCTACGGCCACTCGAAGCGAGCCATCGCCCAACTCGTGCACGACTTCTCAATCCTCGTCGCACCGCGCGGTATCCGCGTCAACGCGGTGCATCCGGCCAACTGCGACACCGACATGCTGCAGAACGACGCGATGTACCGGATGTTCCGTCCCGACCTGGAGTCCCCCACCAAGGACGATGCGTCCCTGTCCTTCCCGGTGATGAACGCCATCCCGGTGCCGTGGGTCGACCCGCTCGATGTCAGCAACGCAGTGGTGTACCTGGCCTCGGACGAGTCCCGCTATGTCACCGGCTCCCAGCTCAAGGTCGACGCGGGCGCGATCGCCAAGGCTGTTCCCCTCTGACCCTCACGGACGGGACAACCGAGACGGGGGCAGGCGAGGCGGGGACACCAGAAAGCGAGGGACCATGACCACACGGAACGCGCGCGGGACCGACGACGTCGCCGTCGATCCGGCGGACCGGCGATCGCCGAGATCGCACACCGGCGAGATCGCCTCGACCGTCGCGCAGGCCCTCGACCTCGCCGACGCCGGCCACGACGTGTTCATCGCGGCCCCGGCCAGCGCCGACGACCCGCGCGGGCTCTACGGCGGTCGCCTCACCGCGCAAGGGCTGCGCGCCGCGTCGCTCACCCTCCCCGACCATCGCCGGGCCCACTCGATGCATTGTTACTTCCTGGTCCCCGGCGACGCGACGAAGCCGATCACGTTCACGGTCACCCGAGAACGCGACGGTGGCCGGTACTCCGTACGACAAGTCGTCGCCAGTCAGGACGGGATCGACATCCTGCATCTCGCGGCGTCCTTCCAACGCGAACAGTCGGGCGCCGACTATCAGGCCGAGGACATGCCAGTCACGGTGTCCCCTGCCAAACTCGTCGCGGTCCCCCAGGATCCGCGCATGCTCGACCTCGACGTCCGCATCCCCGATGACGCCGACCAGTACCACCGCTGGCCGACACGTCTGTGGATTCGCATCACCGAACCCCTGGACCCCGACCCGACCAACCCCGACCCGAACCTCCACACGTGCGGCCTGGTGTTCATCTCCGACATGTGCACCGGACTGTCGAAGGCCCCGATGGTCAAGGAGGTCGGCATCCTGCCCAGCATCGACCACACCGTGTGGATACACCGGGAGTGCGACCCCAACCGGTGGATGCTGATGGACCTGTCTCCCGAGTCCACCTCCGGCGGCCGCGGTATGTACACCGGCCGGATCTACGACGAGGACGCGGTGTTGCTCGCGACCCTCGCCCAAGAGTCCTTGTTCCGAAACCGCGAGAAGCGCAACGGTTCCCACACGGGCAGCCGCAACGGCCACGCCAGCTGATCACCTCGCTCCCTGAGGTGCGAGGAGCGATAGCCGCCGGGCTGAGTAGCGACGAAGGAGCGTACCGAAGTCGACGAGCCACGAAGGGCTGGTTCCATAACCTCGCCAACCGTCGCACCGCTCGGACTGCGCGCCACGAGAATTCTCGTCCCCGTGAGAGACCTTCGAGGGCAATATGCCCTTGCGCACCCCTGAGGGGGACGAGTTTTCGCGCTTGGTCGAGAAACGACGACCCAACCGCACGCCCTGAGGTGCAATGACCGCAAGCGCGATTGCCACCGCTTCCCAAGGTGCGAGGACCGCAAGCACGACCGCCACCGCTCCCTGAGGTGCGAGGAGCGCAGCGACGAGCCACGAAGGGCTGGCGAGTTCAGCTCACCAGCCCTTCGTCACGCGTCCTCCGCAAGCTCCGGACGCTGCTCAGGGAGCGGAGGGAACGCCCCGCAAGCTCTGGGGGCTGCTCAGAGATCGGAGGCGGCGATCCGATCCATCTCGTGTCGCAGGATGCCGTCGCGGCTGTCGGCCGGCGGGTCGGGCAGCTCGACGGGGGCCGACCGGGTGGGCAGCAGGACGACCGCGGTGGCCGGCGAGGTGATGGCACCGCGCTGGTTCTCGCACCAGAGTTCGATGTCGACCTCGTTGCGTCCGTCGACCTGCCGCTTGTCGACGACCTGTCCCTTGAGCCACGTCGTGTCGCCCATGTAGTTGAAGCCGCGGTGCTGGACCGACAGCTTCCACAACCATCCGTCGTCACCGATCCAGTCGGTGAGCAGGTGCGTCAGCCACGTCTCCCGCATGGCGCCGTAGTCGTACGACGTCGGGATGCCCAGTTCACGTGCGCGGTCGGGTTCCCAGTGCAGACGCTGGACGGTGTCGGGGATGTTGAGCGCGTTCGGCGGGTACAAACCGGGGGCCTTCTTGCGGATCTTGTAGGCGTGCCCGAAGGCGCCGTTCGGTGTCAGCTGCATACCCCAGCCGACGTGCCACACGACGACGTCGGTCGTGACCAGCGGCCCCTTGACCTTCACCGGCAGCGGACCACCCACCTCGACGTCCTCCCAATACCTCGGCTCCGCACCCCGACGCTCCTCGGCCGCGTACGCCGCATCGATCTCGGCGAGCTGTTCGGGCGTGTACGGCTCGGGTTCGCGGACTTCCTTCTTGCGCTTCTTCGACGCCGTGCGTTCGGCGTTGATCCACGTTCCGCGGCGGATCACGCAGGGTTCACCGCGACCGTTGTCGTAGATGAAGGCCCGGGTCACGTGCGCCGAGCGGCCGCCGAACCTACTGGTCTTCGGCACCACGCCGACCTGGGAACGCAGGCAGTTCAAGCGATCTCCGAGGTGCAACGGCCGCCACCACTCGAACTCCATGACCGCCTGATACGACCCCAGCCCGGCGAACGGATCACCGCGGAACAACGCCTTGGTCTCGGCGTCGGGCTTCGGCGCGGCGTCCTCACCCATCGTGTAGTGGAAGGCCGGCGGCGCGATCATCCCACCCCAGCGGGTCGACGGACCGTAGTCGGGATCGCAGAAGAGCGGGTTGTCGTCACCATAGGCCTGCGCGAAATGCCGCACGCCGTCCCAGGTCACCTCATAGTTGTGGGGGGCGTGCGGAATGCGTTCGGGCACACCGTTCCGGAGTCGGCTGCGCTCGATCTTCTCGTCCGTGAGGACACCGAAACCGCTGTCGGTCACCGTCATGAACCACTCCGTTCGGTGGTGAGCGAGCGGCGGATCTCGATGAGCCGGTTGAGCCTTCGCTCACCCTCGGCGACCGCGGCATCGTCGCCCGACTTCTCGGACTCCTCGACGCGCGCACGTTCGGCCTCGATCTCCTCGTCGAGGAGAAGGCCTGCGCTGTCACGGGTCAGGAGGTCCTGATCGGTCCAGTCGGCCGCCGGGATCTGTTCGACGAGTTCGGGATCCTGCCGGTCGCCCATGGCCTCAGCCCTCGGTCCGCGGGAAGTTGAACAGCTTGCGGGCGTTGAGTTCCACCATCTTGTGGACCTCCTCGTCCGGCACGTTGCGCATGGACTCGGCCACCACCTTGCGACTGTTCGGCCAGTTGGAATCGGAATGCGGATAGTCGCATTCCCAGGTGATGTTGTCGATGCCGACCGCGTGCCGGTTGTCGATGCCGTGCTGGTCCTCGATG
>NZ_JSYC01000132.1:7466-20090 GCF_054823965.1 Gordonia sp. GN26
TACGGACGCCCCCACTCGCTCCCGAGGTACAAACGCCCCCACCCGCTCCCCGAGGTGCGGACGCCCCCCACCCGCTCCCCCGAAGTACGGACGCCCCCCACCCGCTCCCTGAGGTGCGAGGAGCGCAAGCGACGAGCCACGAAGGGCTGGTGAGGAGACGTGGCCACCCTTCGTGGCTCGCTGCGCTCGCACCTCAGGGAGCAAGGGTGGCGCCACCTAAACGAAGTCGCCCGCGACATCAATCCGTCTGTGCGACAACAGCTGACGTCGCGGGACCCGATCGAGATCGCACGCGACATCAATCCGGAGACGCGACTTTGCGGCGGCTCACGCCTCCGCGAGCAACTCCCGGATCTGTGCGCGCAGGTCGGGTTTGCGCACCTTGCCGCTGGCCGTGCGGGGCAGGGAGTCGACGATCTCGAGCCGCTCCGGCATCTTCTGGCGCGCCAACCCGGCACCTGCGAAATGGTCGCGGATCGCGTCGAGATCGAGGCGACCACCGTCCCGCAGAACGAGAAACACGCAGACCTTCTCGCCGTACCGTTCGTCGGGCATGCCGATCGCGGCGGCCTCGGCGACGGCCGGATGGGACAGCAGCGTGTCCTCGACCTCCTTCGACGAGATGTTCTCGCCGCCGCGCACGATGATGTCCTTCTTGCGGTCGGTGATGGTGAGATAGCCGTCGGCGTCGAGATTCCCGACGTCTCCCGTGCGGAACCAACCGTCGGCGAAGCTCGTGGTGTCGAGTGTCGCGTCGGTGTAGCCGAGGAACTGTTCGGGCCCACGGCAGAGGATCTCGCCGTCGACACCGGGCTCGACGGGCTGGTCGTTCTCGTCGACGATCAGCACCTCGGTGCCCGGCGTGATGCGGCCGTCGGTGTTGGCGCGCTTGTCGAGCGGATCGCCGGGAGAACCCGACGAGATCGTCGGATGTTCGGTCGACCCGTAGCACCGGAAGGCTCGGACTCCGAATCCATCTGCACGCCGGATCAATTCGGCCGCGACGTTGGCGGCACCCGTCGTGTACTCGGTCAGGGAGGACACGTCGAGACCGGCTCGATCCGCAGCCTCGAGGATTCCCGCGAGGTGGATCGGCGCGCCCGCCGACGACTCGATGCGGTGGGTGGCCACGAGCTCGGCGGCCACCGCGGGGTCCCAGGCGTCCATGAGGACGGTGGTCGCCCCGCGCCCCAGCAGCCGCAGGATGCCCAGGACGCCGGCGACGTGGCCCGACGGGAACGCCGCCAGGCAGCTGGTCTGCTCACCCGTGCCGCGATGCTCCTCCATGGAGCGGACCTCGGCGATCAGGGTGGTGTGGCTGTGCTGCACACCCTTCGGGTCCGCGGTGGTCCCCGATGTGTAGACGAGCAATGCGCGTTCGTCCGGTGAGGCGGGCGTGTACGGCTCGAAACCCGCGGCAGGTTGACCGAGGAGCTCACCGAAATCGGTCCACCGATCCGACGTGGCCTCCCCCGGGGTGTTGACCACGAACAGGTGTTGCATCGTCGGGATCTCCGACGCGGCGTCGAACAAGGGTGAACAGTCCCGCGCACGCCAGGTCCGCGGTCCGATGTAGACCTTCGCCGCCGACTGCCGCAGAATGAACGACAGCTCGGACGGCCCGTAGATCGACACGATCGGCAGCACCGTCGCGCCGAGAAGCCATGCCGCCGAATGCGAGACGACGCATTCGCGCCAGTTGGGCAGCTGGATCGCCACCACATCGCCGGGACCGACGCCACGGGAACGCAGACCAGCCGCGACGGCGGTGGCCTGCTCGTAGAGGTCGGCGAGCGTGATCGTCTCGACCGGGCGCACCGCACTGTGGAACACGACTTCGGTGGCACCGTGATCGCGCGCGGTCGTGCGGATCTCCTCCGGCAGCGTGGTCATGTTCCTCATCTCTCTCGACGCTCGTGGAAACTCAGCGGGTCAGCAGCAGACACCCGGCGATGGGCCCGCCCCCGACGGACACCGCGGCGACGTCGAGGGATTTCGTCACCTGACGCTCCCCGGCCTGGCGGCGCAGCTGGAGGCACGCCTCGTGCAGCACCCAGTAGCCGTGCATTCGTCCTGCCGACAGCTGCCCGCCGTAGGTGTTGAGCGGCAACTGCCCGTCACGCCCGATCCGGCTGCCGCCCTCGACGAACGGTCCGCCCTCACCGTCCCCACAGAAGCCGAGGGCCTCCAGCCATGCGAGAGTGAGGAACGTGAAGCCGTCGTAGAGTTCGGCGATGTCCACATCCGTCGGGGTGAGATCGGTCCGGCTCCACAGCTGCGCCGCCGCTTCGGTCGCCGCCATCTTCGGGTAGTCGGCCCGCTGGGTCCATCCCCCGACCCCGCTCGCGCCGCCGATCGCGGCGAAACGTATCGCCGGGTTCGGCGCCGACGACTCGTGGTCTCGGTGGGAGACCACGACCGCGATCGAACCGTCCACCGGGACATCACAATCCAGTAGGCCGAAGGGTGTCGAGACGGTGCGGGCACCGAGGTAGTCGTCCATCGTCATCGGGTCACGGAACACCGCTGCCGGGTTGAGGGCCGCATTCGCGCGGGCGTTGAGCGCTATCGCACCCAATTGCTCGCGCGTGGTGCCGTATTCGTACATGTGCCGACGACAGTGCATCGCCAGCCAGTTGGCCGCGGAGTATGCGTCGGCAGCAAGGAGATAGGGTACGTCGCTCATCACCGGCCGGGGATCGCGACGAGGCCGGGGCTTGCCACCGGATCGCTCGGGCCGGTCGACGGTGCCGCCCATCATCTGGACCGTCCGATAGACCAGCACGTGGCGGGCCCGCCTCTCCCCGACCGCGATCGCGGCCTGCTGCACCGGCGCCAGCAGCCCCGCATCACCGTACGGACCGCCGAGTTTCTCCGGTTCGATGCCCAGCTGCTGCGCAGTCTCGGTGGCCGGCACGTCACCCAGGGTGAGGATCGCGTCGACGTCCGAGGGTTGCAACCCCGCGTCGGCGATCGCCGCCCGCACGCTCTGCATCGTCAGATCGATCCCCGGCGTACCGGTCTTGCGGCCGATGTCGGAGATGCCGATCCCCGAGATGATGGCGTCCTGTTCGGGATACGGGCTCATCGACGATCCCCTCCCGAGTCCGCACCGGTTCCGCTGTCGGTGGGGGTGAAGACGGGGACGAACAGCCCACCATCCGGTTCGTTCCGCGACGTGGCCGCTTCGAACGACACTTCGACGCGCATGCCGATCTTCACGTCGTCGGGTTCGCAACCGACCACGTTGCCGGGCACCCGAAGTCCTGCCTGGTCGTCGAGTTCGATCAGGGCGATCACATACGGAGTCGGGAGATCGGGACGGTAGCGCTGGACGTTGACCGTGAACGTGTAGACGGTGCCGGTTCCGCGGGTGTCACGAAACCCGACCGGACCGCCACACGTCGGACACGTGTCGGCCGGCGGGAAGAACCACCGTCCGCACGACTCGCAGAAAGGCAGCCGCAGAACCCCGTCCGCACCCGCGGTCCAGTACGCGCGATCGTTGTCGACGACCGAGGGGATGCTCCGCATTCTCAGACCGTCCCCCGACGTCGGGCCGTCCGTCGTCACCGGTTGAGCGGATCGCGGGGCAGGCCGAGGATCCGCTCCGCGATCTGGTTGCGGGTGATCTCCGACGTGCCGCCGGCGATCGACATACCGCGTGCCGCCAGCACGAGCAGCCCGGCCATCTTCCCGGCACCCGAGAGGAAGGCGACGTCGGGACCGATGAGTTCGGCCGACAGCCGCGCCCGATCCCCGATGTGCTCGGCGAGGAGCAGTTTCGTCACGTTCCCCTCCGGCCCCGGCCCGGCGTCGGCGACCGAACGGGCCACCCGACGCAGGTTCAGCAGGCGCAGCGCATCCTCGACCGCGAGGAACTCGCCGATCTTGACCGTCGAGCCCTCGACCCCGTCGGCGTAGCGCTCGGCGAGCTTGAGCATGTAGGTCGCGGCGCCCTCGCTGCCCGCGGTACCGCCGCCGATGCTGACGCGTTCGTTGCCCAGGGTCGCGCGGGCCACGGTCCAGCCGTCGTTGGGTTCGCCGACGACGTCGGCGTCGGGCACGAAGACGTCGGTGAAGAAGACCTCGTTGAACTCGGCGCCGCCGGTGATCTGGCGCAGCGGCCGGACCTCGACGCCGGGCGCGGACATGTCGATCAACACCGCGGTGATGCCCTTGTGCTTCGGGGCCTCCGGATCGGTACGCACCGTGGCCAGACCTCGCTTGCACAGGTGCGCACCACTGGTCCAGACCTTCTGCCCGTTGATCTTCCAGCCACCGTCGACGCGCGTCGCACGGGTCTTGACCGCGGCCGCATCCGAACCGGCGTCGGGTTCGGAGAAGAGCTGGCACCAGATCTCGTCGCCCAGGAGTGCGGGCTTCACGAACCGGTCGATCTGATCCTGGGTTCCGTGCTGGATGAGGGTCAGTATCACCCAGCCGGTGATGCTGTACTCGGGACGCTTCACCCCTGCCGCGGCCAGCTCCTCCTCGATGACGAGCTGTTCGACGGCGTCTGCGGCGCGGCCCCACGGCTTGGGCCAGTGCGGCATCACGTAGCCGGTTTCGATGAGCTTCTCGCGTTGTGCGGCTTCGTCTTCCGCCGCGGCGATCTCGGCGATGTCGGCACGTACGCGGACGCGGAGTTCCTCCGCCTCGGGCGGCAGGTCGAGGCTGTTGGCACGGGTCATCCCCGACGCCGCGAAGGTGAAGACGTCGCGGGCCGGTTCCTGTCCGCCGAACAACCCCTTGAGGACCGTTGCCCGACGTAGATGGAGATGCGCGTCGTGTTCCCACGTGAAGCCGATGCCGCCGTGGACTTGGATGTTGAGTTCGGCATTGGTCGAGTAGGCCGGCAGTGCCAGCGTCGCGGCGGATGCGGCGGTCAGGCCGAACGCCTCCACCCCCTCGTCGGCTGCGCGGGCGGCGTCCCACACGGCTGCGGTCGCGGCCTCGGCGCCGACGAGCATGTTCGCACAGTGGTGTTTGACCGCCTGAAACGATCCGATGGTCCGACCGAACTGCTCGCGCACCTTCGCATATGCGACTGCCGATTCCAGCGCGTCCTGTGCGCCGCCGACTGCCTCGGCGGCCGCCAGGGTCCGCGCGAGAGCCAGTGCAGTCGAACCGAGCCCGGCGATCCGGGTGGCCGGGGTATCGGCCAGCGTCACCTTGCCCGAACGACGGGTCGGGTCCAGGTTGGCCTTCGTCTCGACCTCGACCCCGCTCGCGGAGGACTCGACGAGGAGCACGTCGTCGCCGTCGATGAGCAGGAGGATGTCGGCGAGCGGCGCACCGAGCACGGCGCCCACCGTGCCGGAGATGCTGTCGCCGGAGGCGTCGAGCGACGACGCGAGCCCCACGCCGGCGATGACCGATCCGTCGACCAGCACGGGAAGCCACCGACCGCGCAGCTGCTCGTCGGCATGACCGAGGACAGCCGAGGCGATGACGGTGGGCAGGAAGGGTCCCGGCGCCACAGCCCGGCCGAGTTCCTCCACGACGACGACGAGTTCGGCGATGCCGAATCCCGACCCGCCGTACTCCTCGGCGACATGCAAACCGAGCCAGCCGACGTCGGCGATCTCCGTCCAGAACGTGGGCCGCTGCTCCTCGGAGGCGTCGAGGAGGGTGCGGGCCTCGGCGCGCACCTTGCGCTCGATCGTGAAATCGCGGACCACCGAACCCAGTTCGACGTGGTCTTCGGTCAAGGCGATGCTCATTGCGGCTCCCGGTCTCGGTCTTGTTGTCTGTCGTCGGTGAGCGGCGGCCAGGTGCGTTCGTAGAGCGCACCCGAGGCGATCCGCATCAGGTAGTCATCGCGCTGGACCGATCGCCACATCTGTGCGACGTAGTCGCCGACATCGATCGTTCCCTCGATGGTGCGACGGGCCAGTTCGGCGCGACCGGTCTCGATGGTCGACGGCTCGTGCCCGAGAAGTGTTGCGAGTTCGGCACGTTCGTCGGTGTCGAGGTCGTCGCCGATCCGGTCGCATTCCTTGAGGTACTTCACCAGTCGCGCGGCTCCTTTGGTCCAGCGTGCGGCGAGTGGGTCGCCGGCCTGCTTGGCGGCGGCTCGCAGCACCTCGAGCGTCGCCTCGAAGACGTGCTGGTTTCCGTCGTCGCCTGGTTTCGGCGCGAAGTCGAGTCGGGACATGTCCAGTCCGGCAGCGTGTCCGAGCGCTTCGATCTGGAGTCGCCGGTGGAACATCCCGTAGATCATGCTGTTCCCGGCATCGGGGGAACCGACCACGAGAGCGCCCCGGCGATCGTCGGCACCGTCGTGGAACGTCGACATCTTGGCCTCGGCCAGCAGTCGGTAGTACCAGACCCGCTGGACGTCGATGGTGTTCCCGGTCAGCTTCTCGTACTCGGCGAGACGATCGGGGAAGTGCGTGAACGGGTCCTGCGCGCTGCGGAGCGAGAGCCACGCGATGTCGTCCATCGGGTCGCCGAGGTGTGCCAGTTCCCAGTCCACCACCGCGGTGACCTCGCCGTCGGCGTACATGAAGTTGCCGGGGCCGGTGTCGCCCTGCACCAGAACGGGTGGGCCGTCGTAGACGGGCTTGTTGCGTTCGAGCCAGTCGACGCAGAACGCGAGCAACGGTGCCGGCGCCGACTTACGTCCCATTCGCGTGCGGATGCCGGCGAGCTCGTCGTCGAGGTGTTCCGACACCGACTTCACCGGGCCGAGCGACGGGGTGTCGAGGTCGCGCGGGTCGATGCGATGGATCGCGGCCAGCTTGCCGATGAAGTCGCGGGCGACGGCCACCTGCTCGTCGGGGTCCTTGATGAGGTAGAACCAGGTCTCGCCGCCGACCCGCTCGAGCAGGACTGCCTGCCGGGTCGGGTGGGCGGCTACGACGCGCGGCACGCAGGCGCCGGCACGGTTGAGGGCCGACATGATCTCGGCTTCCACCGACAGCGGGTGGAACGCGCTGAGCGGCTTGGGTTCCCGTGGGTCGTACCGCAGGAACAGTTCAGCACTGCTGTCCCCGGTGCCACCGTGGACGTCGACGAACCATGCCTGGCGACTCGCACCGCCGGGCACCTGCCGAGTGGTGATGTCCCGGGCGCCGGTCACGTCGACGATCCACGACCGCAACTCGTCGGGCAGCCCCTTCGGAGTCCGCTTCGACGGATCGGCGGTCTTTCCCCCCGAGGACGTCTTCTCGGTCGCCTCGACTGCCGTCATCGACCCTCCCGGCTGCGCGCGGCTGCCCGTTCCATCCAGGCGCGCACCGCAGCCTTGTGCTCGTCGGTCATACCCGATCTCACCATTTGTTCGCTCTCCAGCGGGAGCGCTTCGGACAAACTCATCTCGGCCGCGCGCAGCACGTTGCCCTTCGTCGCGGCCCAGGCCTGCCGGGGCCCCGCGGCGATCTTCGTCGCCCAGTCGAGGGCCGCCGCGGCGAACTCGGCGTCGGACACCACGCGGTTGACCAGGCCCCAGTCCCGGGCCTGCGGCGCGAACATCGGCTCACCGAAGATCAGGAACTCCAATGCCCGCGAGGGGCCCAACAGCCGTGTGAGGAACCAGGTTCCGCCGAAGTCGCCGGAGAACGCCAGGTCACCCCACCCGGCGACCAGCTTCGCCGACGACGCCGCGATCCGGAGGTCGGTCGAGAGGGCGATGGACAGGCCGGCCCCCACTGCGGCACCGGGAAGCGCGGCGACGGTGACCTTGGGCATGTCGTGCAGAAGCGCCGAGATCCGGGCGTTGTGGGTGAGCCCGGCCGCCCGCTCCTCCACGGTGCCGCCGGCGTTCTCGACCTTGCGGCGCACGTCCCCACCGGCACAGAACGTGGTGCCGGCACCGGTGATCAGGACGCACCCGATCTCGGGGTCCGCGGCGAACTCCACCAGCAGACGCGGCACCGCCTCGTACATCCCCGGGTGCAGCGCGTTGCGCCGCTCCGGGCGGTCGAGGATCACCAGACCGACGCGGTCGACGACCGACGCCGCGACGACCTCGGTTCCGGTGTCGATCACCCTCCCACCGCGTCGTGCGGCGAGTTCGGCGATCCCGGCGGTGCCGTTCACCGATGCGGTCACCGACCCGCCCGTCCCGAACCGGTGTCCCCCGAACCGCCGCTGTAGAGGAGTTCCCGGTGGCGGCCCATCATCTCGATGGCGCTGCGCTCCAACGACTCCGACGGCTTCGGCAGCAACACCGGACCGTGCTCACGGCTGGGCAGCGCGACGGTTGCGGTCGCCGGTGCGGTGACCTCGCCGCGCTGATTGGTGGCGCGGAACTCGAGGTCGACGTGGCCGACACCGTCGACGACCCGTTTGCCGACGATCTCGCCGGTGATGATCTGGGTGTCGCCGATGTAGTTGAACTTGCGCATCTCGTCGTGCTGGCGGACCAGCCACCCGTCGTCGCCCATCCAGTCGGTGACGAAGTGGGTGAGCCAGCACTCTCGGGTCACGCCGTAGTCGTAGGCCATCGGGTTGCCGATGGACTGCGACCACTCGTTCTCCCAGTGGAGTCGCTGCGCAACGTCGGGGATGCCGGCCTGGTTCTTGATGTAGAACTTGGGCTTTCGTTGCCGGTTCTCGTAACCGAGCCGTCCGTGGGCGATCCCGTACGGCGCGAAACCGTAACCGCCGGAGTGAAAGCAGATGACATCGGTCAGGGTCAGCGGCCCCTTGGCCATCGGTCGCAGCTTCTCCCCGACCTCGACATCCTCGAACCAGCGCTTCTCCGCGCCACGAGGGCCCTCGGCCGCGTAGATCTCGTCGATCTCGGCGATCTGCTCATCGGTGTACGACGCCGGTTCGATGCTCATGTTCTTACCGCGTTCGCGCGACTTCTTGCGCTCGGTGGCGATGAGGATGACGCGGTCGATGGAGACGACCTCGGCACGCTGGTTGACGCGCACGGTACGCAGGACGCGGATCACCGAGCGACCGGCGAATTCGCTGGTCTTCTCCTCGATCGATTCGAGTCCGCCGAAGCCGTAGAGTTCGTCACCCGGCAGTATCGGGCGATACCACTCGGTGGTCTGCCCGGACACGAAGAGATGGACGCCGGAGAACAACCGCTTGGTGGCCTGGCGGATGTCCTCGGGGATCGGGTCGCCGAGCATCTTGCGGGACAATGCGATCGGCATCATCGGCGGCGCTATCTGACTGCCCCACCGTGTCCGGGCCCCGTAGGCGGCGTCGGTGTAGAGCGGGTTGTCGTCGCCGTAGGCGCGGGTGAAGTTCCGCAGCGCATCCGGCGTTGCGACGGAGTAGAACTCGTCGATGCTCTTCGGCGCCTCGAGGCCGAGAAGCAGTTTCGCCTTCTCGATGTCCTCGTCCTTGATCGGATGGTCGAAGGCGGCGTCGGCGGTTTTCGTGGAGGTCTGGGTCACCGGAGTCACCCACCCACGCGCATCGGCAACGACTTCAGGCCGCGCAGCGACAGCGTCGCCTTGAACCGCAGGTCGGTGTCGGGGACGGTCACCTCGAGGGAGGGGAACCGTTCGATCAGGGTGCGCAGGGCGACACGACCTTCGAGGCGGGCCAGGTGATGCCCGAGGCAGTAGTGGGCGCCGAAGGCGAAGGACATGTGCTTGTTCGGGAATCGGGCCAGGTCCAGCGATTCCGGATCGTCGTACACCTCCTTGTCGCGGTTGGCGGAGATGATCATGCCGACCACCTGGCTGCCCCGAGGGATGTGGGTGCCGGCGAACTCGAGGTCCTCGATCGCGATGCGTGGAGCGGCACACGCCACCGGCGTCGTGTAACGGAGCAACTCCTCGATGGCGGTGGGCCACAACGCCTCGTCGTCGCGGAGCGCCTCGAGCTGGTCGGGATTGCGCACCAGAGCCAATGCGCTGCTGCTGATCAGGTTCGACGTCGTGTCGTGGCCGGCCAACAGGAGCAGGAAGATCATGCCGAGGACTTCGCGATCGGTCAGGCGGTCGCCGTCCTCGCGGGCCTCGACGATCGCCGAGATCACGTTGTCGTCAGGATGGGCGCGTGCCTCGTCGGCGAGATGCTGGATGAACTTGAGCAGTTTGTTGGCGACGGGCATGCGGCGGATCATGCCGATCGGACCGCCACCCGAGTCCTCGGTCATCTTGTTGACCAGGTCATGGAACTCCGCGCGGTCGGCGTCGTTGACACCGAGCATCGAGGAGATCACCCGCAGCGGGAGTTCGACCGCGTAGTCGTCGACCAGGTCGACATCCTTCTTCCGGGCCAGCTCGTCGGCCAGTTGGTTCGCGATGTCGGTGACCTGATCGCTCATCCCCGCAACGAGTTTCGGGGTGAACGCCTTGTGGACGAGCGTGCGGAGACGTTTGTGTTCCGGGTCGTCCTTGAAGACCATCGTCTCGCTGAGCAACTTGAGGGTCTGCGGGAGCATCCAGTTGAAACGCGCCGCGCCGCCGTAGCGCATCGAATCGGTGGAGAAGCGTTCGTCGGTGTGCAGCGCCTGCACATCGGCGTGCCGGGTCACCATGTACCCGGTGCCGCGCACCATCATCGGGGCCTTGAGTCGGGAGACGGGCTCGTTCTCACGGAGGTAGGCATACCGCGGGTACGGGTTGTAGTACATCACCGGATCGGCCAGGTTGGTCACCGACATGGTCGGGGTTGCGACGCTGGTCATGGGATGTTCACCTTTCGTTGCCTGCTGTGGGCGGAAGACCGACCTCGCGGTCCGCCAGGTCAGTCCCGCCAGTTCCCGAGGTCGAAGGGAACGGTTGCCAGTCGGGCGGCCGCGGTCTCGAGCTCGGCGATCGTCCAACGCTCGTCGCCCGGCTTCTCGATGGAGTCGATGATCGCCCACGGCTGGAACAGCTTGACCTTGTTGCCCATGACGAAGAAGACCCGTCCGGTGATCGGACAGTTCTCGGTTCCCAGGTATCCCACGAACGGTGAGACGTTGGCGGGATCCATCGGCCCGGCCTGCTCGCCCTTCTCCGGATCGGGTACGCCGGCCAGACCGGCGGTGAGACGCGTCAGCGCGGCGGGGGCGATGGCGTTGACGCGGACGTCGTAGCGGGCGAGCTCGCCGGCGGCGATCATCGTCATCGCCGCGATCCCCATCTTGGCCGCGCCGTAGTTGACCTGGCCGGGCTGACCGAAGAGACCCGAGGTGGAACTGGTGTTGACGACCGCCCGTTTGACGCCCGGTTCGACCTTGGAGCGCCCGCGCCAGTAGGCGGCGGCGTGCTGCAGCGGAGCGAAATGCCCCTTGAGGTGGACATTGATGACCGCGTCCCACTCGTCCTCGGACATGTTGACGACGGTCCGGTCGCGCAGGATGCCGGCGTTGTTGACCAGGACGTGCAGGTCACCGAAGGTCTCGACGGCGGTGTTGATCAGCGACTCCGCCCCCTCCCAGGAGGCGACGTCGTCATGATTGGCGACCGCCTTGCCGCCGAGGGCCTGGATCTCCTCGACCACCCGCTGGGCCGCGGAGGCGTCTGCACCGCTGCCATCACGCGAGCCACCGAGATCGTTGACGACGACCTCCGCACCTTCGCGGGCGAACAGCAGCGCGTGTTCCCGCCCGATCCCGCGTCCCGCCCCGGTGATGATGGCCACGCGGCCGTCCAGACTCCCCATGCATCGCTCCCAGCATTCAGCTTCGCGCTTACGCCTAGTGATAGTACATTGAGTTACATGATTTATGCCACATTCGAGAATCCGCCCGCCGGTCCGGGCGGGGGCCGGGAGACGCACTGTGACTACTGATTTCGGCACTTCAGACACCACGACGACCCCGGATACCCTCACGACCATCGAGTACGAGGTCTCCGACGACCACGTCGCGACCATCACGCTCAACCGGCCGGAGGCCCTGAATTCGTTCAACGACGCGATGGCGGCGGAGATCGAATGGGCCTGGAAAACGATTCGCGACGACGCCGCCGTCCACGCCGTGGTGATCCAGGCCAACGGCGATCGCGCCTTCTCCACCGGAGCCGACATCAAGGGCGGGACTTCCTGGTTCGCCAAGGACAACGTGTGGAACACCTTCGATCCCGGCGTCTCACTGTCGCCGAAGATCCACCACCGTGTGTGGAAGCCGGTGGTCGCCGCCGTGCACGGCATGGCCGCCGGCGGGGCCCAGTACTTCCTCAACGAATCCGACATCATCATCGCCTCCGCCGACGCCGAGTTCTTCGACCCGCACGCCAACGGCGGCATCGTCTCGGCCCTCGAACCGATCGGCATGCTGAACCGCGGCGTCCCCCTCGGCGACGTCCTGCGGTGGGCACTCATGGGCACCGAGGAGCGGATCACGGCCGAGACCGCCCTGCGCCTGGGCCTGGTCACCGAGGTGGTGGATCGCGAGAACCTGCGGTCACGCGCCCACGAGATCGCCGCGTCGATCGCGGCCCGCAATCCGGTCGCGGTCCAGGGCACCGTACGCGCCATCTGGGAATCCCTCGACATGACCCGCACCGCCGCACTGCAGAACGGTATGGCGTACACCCACATCGGCAACCAACCCGCCGAGGTCCGGCGCGCCCAGCCCCGCCGGAACGATCCGCCCGCCTACCGGTGACGACGCCGCTGACCTCGATACGGACCTCGGGTAGCCCCTCGGGCCTACTCGGCCGGCGGAGAGCGATCGTCCCCCAGCCGCCGGTTGAGTAGGCGAGGAGCTTGCGA
>NZ_JSYC01000020.1:0-86048 GCF_054823965.1 Gordonia sp. GN26
TCGTCGCTATCGCTCCTCACACCTCAGGGAGCGAGGGGAGCGTCGCTGTCGCTCCTCACACCTCAGGGAGCGAGGGGTCAGAAGTAACCGTTCGCCGGGAGGGGAGTGTCGTTGACGAGCAGGTCGCCGAGGGCGATCGCCTTGTACGACGTCGGGTTGTGGAGCGTGACGGTGCGGATGTTGCGCCAGTGGCGGTCCAGGTTCTTGGCCCGGCTGGCCGACGACGCGCCGCCGACGTCGAACAGGTCGGCGGCGGCACGCAGTCCGACGCGGTCGACGTGGACCTTCACCCGTGCTGCTGCGATGGACGCCTTGACGAACAGATCCGTCTCGATGACGCCGCTGCGTGCCGGCGCGAACGCCTCCTCGATGGTCCGTGCGGCGTCGAGGACTGCCGCTCGCGCGACGTGGGCGGCAGCGTCGATCTCACCGACGGTGCCGAGCAGCACGGGGTCGTGACGCGGTGACTCGGCGGGAGCGTGGTCGAAGGTCCGTGTCCGTGACCGCAGGAGTGCGGTCGCATCATCGCCGACCGACAAGAGGATTCCGGTGATCAGCGCCTGTAGGTAGAGCTGCAGGAACGGTCCGTCGTTGGCAACCGCGGCGGTCGACGCGGGGTCGGTGAAGGCCAGGACGTCGTCGGCGGTCACCCGGACACTGTCCAGGGTGGTGGTTCCGGTACCGGTGCGGTTCTGGCCGATCCCGTCCCAGTCGTCGACGATGGTGACCCCGTCGCGGCCGACGGGCAGGACGATTCGAGCGACCCGGCCGTCGAACCGGCCTCCGCGTACCGTCGCGGTCACCGACACGTAGTCCGAGAATGCGGTGCCGGTGCTGTAGAACTTGGCCCCGGTCAGCACCCATCCGCCGTCGACGGCACGCAGTTCGGTCCGGAAGGAGAGCGAGCCGGCGTTTCCGGTGCGTTCACTGGTCGCGTTGCCGAACACTTTTCCCGCCGCGATCTCGGCGACCCAGCGGTCGCGGACGGGTCCTCGGGGGAGTCGGCGGATCTGTTCGACGAACCAGAAGTGTGCCCGCAGGATGTGGGCGACGATCGGATCGGCGCGGGCGAGGTCGATGAGGAACTCAAACAGCTCGGGCGCACCGGCACCGGGGCCAGATGCGTCGTCGAGAGTCAGCGCGGTGTAACCGGATTCACTCAGCAGACGTACCTGGGCGTGCGGGTCGACGCCGGTCAGTTCGCGCGCGGCGGCCTCGGCGGCGATCTCGGCCAGGATCGTGGAACGATCGGAGACCACACGGGTCAGGACGCTCATGCCGGTACCTCGACCTTCTCCGCGAACGCGCCCCGGTAGGCCGCGGCGGGATGTGAATCCGGAAGGGTGTCCCGGCCGGTCAGCTTGCGCCGGCTGGTGCCCGGCGCGTACTCGTGCTGCGCCAGTCCGCGCTCACGCAATACCGGCAGGACGTGCTCGGCGAACTCGATGTAGCTGTTCGGGATCGTCGCGTTGATGACGTTGATGCCACCGACACCCGCGTCGCGCCACTCGGCGAGGCGATCGGCGATCTGCTCCGGCGTGCCGACGACGCGTCCACTGCGGCTGCGCAGTTCGGCCAGGTCACGGACGGTCGGCTCACGGTCGGGCACGGCCTCGCGCAGCCACAGCAGGGTGCTCTGCGTGCCTTCGGTCTTGATCTCGCCGATCGGGGTGTCGAGGTCGTAGAACCCGAGATCGAACCCCAGACCACCGGCCGAGTGGGCGATGATCGTGCTCGGATCGATGTACTCGTCGAGCTCGGCAGCCTTCCGCCGCGCCTCCTCCTCGGTGCTGCCGATGACGAAGGAGAGTCCCTGGAAGAACTGGATGTCCTGCGGATCGCGGCCGGCCGCGGTGGCCAGACGGCGGGTGTCGTCGACGAGGCCCTTCGCCGCCTGCGGCGTGGGCGACACGATGAACTGCGCCTCGGCATTGCGGGCGGCGAACCGTCGGCCCGTGGGCGAGGAACCGGCCTGGAACAGCACCGGTGTGCGCTGCGGCGAGGGGGCCACCAGGTGCGGACCCTCGACGCGGTACCGGTCGCCGACGTGATGGATCTTGTGCACCTTGTCGAAATCGGCGTGGATGCCGCGGACCTTGTCCTGGATCAGGGCGCCGTCATCCCAGCTGCCCTCCCAGAGTTTGTAGACGACGTCGACGTACTCCTCGGCCCACGCGTAGCGATCGTCGTGGGCAGTGATGCCGTCGTATCCGAAGTTGCGCCAAGCATTCTGGGACAGGCTGGTGACGATGTTCCACGCGATGCGCCCGTTGGAGGCGTGATCGAGTGTGGAGATCTTGCGGGCGAAGTCGAAGGGATGTTCCTGCAGAATCGAGCTGGTGATCGCGATGCCCAGGTTCTCGGTGTGCGATGCGAGCGCGGAGGCGAGAACCAGCGGATCGTTGCTCGGGATCTGCAGGCCGGTGTCGACGAACTTCTTCCAGTCGCCCTGGTAGTCGTCGTAGAGTCCGACGACGTCGGCGAAGAAGATGAAGTCGAATCTGGCTCCTTCCAACGTCTTTGCGAGGTCGATCCAGTGCTGGAGGGAGTTGAAGTCCGTCTGTCGCGCATCGGGAGCACGCCATGCCCCGTGCAGGATGTGGGACGTCGTGTTCATCACGAATGCTGCGAAACGCAAGGGTTTTGGCTCTGACACCCGGACGACGGTACTTTCGCCCCTCGTCCCGTGCGTCGTTGTGCTCAGGGTGAATCCAAAGACTGACGCCGACGCCGCCGATCATTACCGTACGAGCTGACCGAGGGTCACCGCTGCCGTTTCAGTGTGTCGCGACATCGGCGCCGACCCGCCGATCCCCGCGGTCCGAACTTGTTCAATCGGCTTTCCACCACTGTCGATTCACGACTCTCGATATCGAGGAGTACCTGGCGTGTTCAGATCTGTCCGTTCCAGACGGACTCGAGCCCTACTGGCAGTCGGCCTGTCGGCCGCTGCGCTGCTGTCGGCGTGCGGCGAACGCCCGGCCACCGGAGACGGTACGTCGACGGGTGTTCCCGCAGCGGCCGGCGAGTACCTCGACGGCGGCGTCATCGAGTACGGACACGAGCAGGAACCGCCGTGCATCCACGGCGGCTGGGTGCAGAATGCCTACCTCGCACGGCAATATCTCGACAACCTCGTCTCGCTCGACGACGACGGGACGCCGGTGCCGTGGCTGGCGACGAGTTGGGAGATCTCCCCGGATCGCAAGACCTACACCTTCCATCTCAAGCCCGATGTGAAGTTCAGCGACGGAACCGATCTCGACGCGGCCGCGGTGAAGACCAACTTCGACAAGTATCTCGACCCGGACGCCCCCAACGGAACGGTGATGGCCTACATCGGGCAGTACTACGCCGGCGGCGAGGTTGTCGATCGCAACACCTACGCCCTGCACCTGAAGCAGCCGTACAGCCCGCTTCTGACGGTTCTGACCCAGGGCTACTTCGGGATTCAGTCGCCGACCGCTCTCGCGCGGGGGAAGAAGGAGAACTGCTCGAAACCGGTCGGGTCCGGACCGTTCATCATCGAGCGCTGGGATCGCAACCGCAGCATCACCTTCGTGCGGAACCCGGACTACAATTCGGCGCCGGCCAACGCGAAACACCAGGGTCCCGCCTATGTCGACAAGGTGATCTGGAAGTTCCTCAAGGACCCGGTGCTGCGGTATGGCTCGCTGACCAGCGGATCATCCGACGTCATCTACAACGTTCCGGCCATCAACTGGGCCGACGCGACGACACGGTTCCAGACCAGGCAGTACGTGACGCCGGGACGACCCAACGCGATCACTCTCAACGTCGACCACGCACCATTCGACGACGTCCGGGTGCGTCAGGCGTTCGCCTACTCGGCCGACCGCGAGAAGGCGGTCGAGACAGCATTTCTCGGCGTCGTGCCGTTCAACTCGAACGGCGCGCTGAGTCAGAGCACTCCTGACTACGACCCGGCCGCCGGGGCCTACGTCCGGAATCCGGACAAGGCGAATGCACTGCTAGACGAGGCCGGCTGGACTGCCCGCGACTCCGACGGCATCCGCACCAAGGACGGTCGGCGTCTCACCGCCCGCGTGGTGTACGCCGCCGACGCCATCGTCGGACCCGAGGGGGCGGCGATCCTGCAGAACATCGCCTACCAGGCGCGCGACGTCGGTTTCGACATCGAACTCGTCCCGGCGACGCAGAGCGAGTACTTCGGCGGCAACTACGCCAAAGCGCCCACCTACGACGCCTACGTCGGCTACTGGACGAGTCCGACCCCGGGGCTACTCCACATCAACTGGCGTCAGCGGCTGGAGGACTCGCCGAACCCGCACAACACGGCGTACTACAACGACCCGGTCCTGCAGGGATTCATCGAGAAGGCCAACAGTTCCGCGGACCCGGCAGAGCAGCGCGAGTTCTACAGCAAGGCCCAGAAACTGATCGGCGACCAGGCTCTGTCGATCGGCCTCTACACACAGACGACCTCGATCGCGGCCAACCCCAGGCTGCACGACGTGTGGGTCGAGAAATCCCAAGGTGAACCGGTGTTCGCGGATGCGAGGTTTGTGCGATGACGATCCAGGTCGACAAGACGACGATCATCGGCCCGGAGTCGGCGACCGAGCCGACCCGGAGTCGACGCCGCGGGGGTTCCGCGGTCTGGCTGCGATGGCTCGGCAAACTCGGCTCGGCCGTGTTCGTACTGTGGGCCGCTGCGACGATCACGTTCCTCCTGCAGGTGCTCGCGCCCGGTGACCGCGCGACGCTGCTGCTGAACCTGTCGTCGGGAGAGAGTCGTGAACGCACTCCTGACGAACTGGGCCCGGTCAACGACCAATTCGGGTTCACCGATTCGATCTGGCAGCAGTACCTGAACTACCTGCAGGGTCTGCTGCGCGGCGACCTCGGGACGTCGTACCAGTTGAGTGAACCGGTCACCGAGGTGATCGCCGCCCAGCTCGGACCCACACTGGTGCTGACCATCAGCGCGCTGATCGTGGCCTGGCTGCTGGTCCTGGTGACCACGACGCTGACCGCCGGCCGACGCGGTCCGGGCGGAGCGCTCGGCGCCCTGCTCGAGACCGTGAGCGCCGGGCTCCCGCAGTACTGGTTGGGGTCGATCCTGCTGGTGGTCTTCGCCATCAATCTCGCCTGGTTCCCGGTGGAGAGCGGTGACTCGCTGCGCGGACTGGTCTTGCCGGTGCTCACGCTCGCGATTCCGTTGGCCGGATTCCTCGGCAGCATCGCGCGCGACGAGTTCGCCCGCGCACTCGACCAGCCGTTCGTTCTCACCGCTCGGAGCCGTGGCCTCGGTGACCTCTCGGTGCGTGCTCGACATGTGCTGCGGCACTCGGTCATTCCCGCCGTCACGGTCTCCGGCTGGGCCATGGGTGCGCTGCTCTCGGGTGCGGTGATCGCCGAGACCGTGTTCGCCCGTGCGGGTATCGGACAGACCCTCGTCGCAGCGGCCAGCTCCCGTGACGTCCCACTGGTCAGCGGCATCGTCGTGCTCGTCGCCGCGATCTACACCGTCGCCAACCTGCTGGTCGACTTCCTCTACACCGTCATCGACCCCCGGATCGAGGTCCCGTGACCATCCAGAAACCGTCCACCGGGACGGCACCCGACACGACGTCGTCCGACACGTCGTCTTCCGAGAAACACCGATCCATCAAGACGTCGCGGAGCACGGTCACCGCGCTCCCGGAGACCTCCCGCCGGCCGTGGGCGCTGCCACCCACCCTCATCGCTGCGCTCGGCGTGCTCGTCCTGCTGCTCCTGGCGGCCGTCGTGCCCGGGCTGATCGCGCCGTACGACCCGCTCGCCATCGACCTCGACGCAACGCTGTCGCCCCCGACGTGGGCACATCCGTTCGGAACCGACCTGTCCGGTCGAGACCTGCTGAGTCGCATCATCTTCGGCACCAAACAGTCCCTCGCCATCGGGCTCGGCGCGGTGGCGGTGGCACTGGTCCTCGCCGTGGCGCTGGGAATCACGGCCGGCCTGTCGGGACGGATCGCGCAGGCCCTGGCCAATCGCTGGATCGATGTCCTGTTCGCCTTCCCGACGATCCTGCTCGGGCTCCTTCTGACCTCGGTGTTCGGGCCCGGCCCGTACACGCTGATCTTCGCGATCGGGATCGGTATCGCCCCGGGCTATGCACGCATCATCCGCGGCCAGGTCCTGACCGTCCGCAATGCCGCCTACATCGAGGCGGCGACGGCGCTCGGGCATTCGCGGACGCGAATCCTCGTGCAGCACATCGCTCCCAATGCGCTACGACCGATGATCGTCACCGCGACATTGGGTGTCGGTCAGGCGATCATCTGGGCCTCGGGGTTGGCCTATCTCGGTCTCGGCGTCGCACCTCCGTCACCCGAGTGGGGTGCCCTGCTCGACGCCGGACGCACCTACATCACCGTGGCCTGGTGGCTCGAGATCTTCCCGGGCCTCGTCATCGTGATCACCGCCCTGGCATTCACCACCGTGGGACGCCACCTCGGCGCCCGTCTGGAAGGAACCACCCGATGACCGTAGTCGCGACTCCCCTCGAGGACCGGAGCGTCGACTCCGCCGGCACCGACGACTCCACAACCCCGCTTGCCGAGATCCGCGACCTGCACGTGGCCTTCGGCGGCCGCGAGGTGGTCAAAGGCGTCTCCTTCTCGGTGAACGCGGGCGAATGCCTCGCGATCGTCGGCGAATCCGGGTCAGGGAAGTCGGTCACCGCCCGCACGCTCATCGGACTCACCGGTGAGGGGGCCCGGATCAGCGCCGAGACCATCGCTTTCGACGGTCGGTCACTCCTCGGGTACAAAGACCGCGACTGGCGGCGGCTACGCGGCCGGGACATCGGATTCGTCCTCCAGGACGCACTGGTCTCGCTGGACCAACTGCGCACCGTCGGAAGCGAGATCGGGGAGGCCCTGACCGCCCACCCTGATAGTCGTGGCGGCGGGGTCATCCGGCGCCGATCACCACTCCGGCGTGCCGAACGTGACGAGAAGATCGTTGAACTGCTGACACTGGTCGGGGTCCCCGAGCCCGGTGTCCGCGCGGCGCAGCGCCCGCACGAACTCTCCGGGGGTCTTCGCCAGCGGGCACTGATCGCCTCGGCTCTCGCCCAGGACCCGAAGCTGCTCATCGCCGACGAACCGACCACGGCCCTCGACGCCACCGTCCAGGCCCAGATCCTCGACGTCCTCGGCGAGGCCAAGGACCGCGGCAACGGGGTCATCCTGATCTCCCACGACCTCGCGGTCGTCGCGCGTCTCGCCGACCGCGTCGCGGTGATGCGGCACGGGGAGATCGTCGAGTACGGGTCCACCGACGACGTGCTGCGCAACCCGACGCACGACTACACGAAGAGCCTGCTGGCGTCGGTGCCGTCGCGAACCTCCAAGGGCACGCTCCTGACCAGTGGCGAGACGCTCCCGGAAACCCTGGTGCCGTCGAGTGCCGAGGCGCCCCCCGCGTTGCGTGTCCAGGATCTCCGGAAGTCGTTCCACGGCAAGGACAAGACGGCGCGGCCGGCAGTGCGCGGCGTCAGTTTCGACGTCCTACCCGGCAAGACACTCGGCATCGTCGGCGAATCCGGGTCGGGTAAGACGACGACGGCCCGCATGGTCCTCGGGCTCACCGACCCGGATTCGGGGACCGTCGAGTTGAACGGGCGCCCGTGGAGCGAACTGTCCGATGTCGAACGACGCGCGAACCGTCACCAGATCTCCGTCATCTACCAGGACCCGCTCAGCTCCTTCGATCCCCGGTGGAACGTCGAACGCATCCTGCGCGACAGTCTGCGTTCGAGGAACCTGCACGGCACAGCGGTCGACGACCGCATCTCCGAGCTGCTCGACAGCGTCGGACTGTCGGATGCGTTCCGCCGGCGTCACCCGCTGCACCTGTCCGGCGGACAGCGCCAGCGAGTCGCCATCGCCCGCGCGCTGGCGCCGGAACCGTCGGTGATCGTGTGCGACGAGCCCGTGTCGGCTCTCGACGTCTCCATCCAGGCCCGCATCCTCGACCTGCTCGCAATGCTGCAGGTGGAAACCGGTGTCTCGCTGGTCTTCATCTCGCACGATCTCGGCGTCATCCACCACGTCGCCGACGACATCCTGGTCATGCGCGGGGGAGAGGTCGTCGAGTACGGCGAGGCCGACCGCGTTTTCGGTGACCCGGAGCATCCCTACACGCGTGAACTGCTTGCCGCGGTCCCGACGATCGGGGCCGGGGAGCGCATCTTGTGAGCCTCCCGGTCAGTGCACTCCGGGCGGAAGGTCCCCGAACCGGTAGACGCGGTCGAAGATCGGCACGAAGATCGACGACACCGGGCCACCCGACGGGTTCGCGTTCGCATCGGTGCCGCGCGGCCACCGGTAGGCGACGGTGACGCTCACCGGCGTCGAACCGGTGACCCGGGTGTATCCGGTGGGCTTGGTCGTCAGGCCCAGGAACTTGCCAGGCCGGAACAGCAGAACGGCGACCGGGGAGGACACGGTTCCGCGTGAGGTGTCGAAGACGGCCCACAGCAGGGGCGGGCAGTTGGGCGTGCGGTCGAGCGATCGGCTCAACGGCCCCTTCCGCGCGACCCACGTCGCATCGCTACCGCGGAAAGGCGGGCCGATCACCCGGAGTGCGCGTTTGGCCTCCGGTGAGCCGAGGTCCAGACAGAGCCCGTTGCCCGAAGTGGTGGCCGCCTGATGCGGCGTGCTCGGGGAGGCGGTTGCCGTGGGTGTGGCGACGCCTAGTGCGGTGACGACAGCGCACGCGGTGGCGATGAGAGAAGTGGCGACGCGTGATCGTCTGGTCCGCATGAGTCTCCTCGGTTCGTCCCTGAAGGTGCCCCTGCGGGGACGCTAACAAGATCGAGAGGGCTCTGCCCCCAGATCAGAACAACGTCGGCGGGAGCGCACCTTCGAACTCGAGGAGCCACCGTTTGGTCGCCAGACCTTCACCGGGGAGGCCGCCGGAGAATCCGCCCAGGCCGTCACCTGCGACGACGCGGTGGCAGGGGATCAGCAGGGGAGTCGGGTTGACGCCCATGATCGAGCCGACACTGCGGGCGGGGATGCCGGTGCCACTCATCGTCGCGAGCTGCCCGTAGGTGACGGTTGTGCCGGACGGGACGTCGCGGTGCAGGGCGGTCAGGACTGCGCGGGCCGACGCGGACACCCCGGAGAGTTCGATCGGGAGATCGAACGTCGTCAACGAACCGTCGAAGTAGGCGTGGAGCTGACGTACCGCTTCTGCGACAATCGGTTTCGCGGACGAGAGATCGGACTGTGCGGACTCGTCAGTCCAGGCGACACGGACGATCGAGGCGTCATCTCCGGTGATCAGTAGCCGACCGACCGGTGTCGAGATGGCAACGGTGCTCGTCGTCTCGGCATCTGGATCGTGTGCTGCGGTCATCGGCGTCTCTGTCGCTCGTGCGGGGGTCCGGTGTCCCCACGGTAGCGGCACGGTCTGACACCCTGGTGGTGGAGACACCGGGCCGCGAGACCGGTTCGGATCAGGCGGCAGTGCGACCGGCACGAGCGTGGACAGGACGACGTCTCAGGGCTGGGTCGAGGATGGCCGGGGGTAGGTAGGTCTGATCGAGTCGGCCGATGTCCGTTCCGGGCGGGACGATCTCGTCGATGCGGTCGAGGACATCGTCGGGCAGCGCGGCGTCGAGCCCTTTGAGAAGGTCTTCGAGCTGCGGGATCGTGCGCGGCCCGATCAGGGCGCTGGTGATACCGGGGTGGGTGATGGCGAATGACATCGCCATGTGCGTCATCGGAATACCCGATTCGGCCGCCAGCGCGGCGAGTTCCTCGACTGCGTCGAGCCGGTTCTCGTCGTCCAGGGCCTTGATCATGCCGGAGCGGACCAGGTCGCTCGTCTGCCCGCGGCGGACCCGGCCGGTGAGCATCCCCTGGCCGAGCGGGCCCCAAGCGATGACTCCCATCCCGAAACGCTGCGCGGTCGGCAGTACTTCGGCCTCGATGCCCCGGTTGAGGAGTGAATACGGTGCTTGCTCGGTGCGGAACCGGCGCAGGCCGTGTCGATCGGCGATCCACTGCTGGTCGACGATGTCCGAGACCGGCGTGTTGGAGGAACCGATGGCGCGGATCTTGCCGCTGCTCATCAGGTCGGTGAGGGTCTCCTCCGGATCGGTGTCGGGGTCGGGGAGGTGGACCTGGTACAGGTCGATGTAGTCGGTCTGGAGGCGACGCAGGGACTCTTCCACCGCGGTCACGATCCATCGACGTGAGGCGCCCCGACGGTTCGGGTCGTCACCCATCGGGCGACTGAATTTCGTTGCCAGCACCACGTTGTCACGGCGACCGCGGAGCGCCTTGCCGACGACGACCTCAGACGCACCATGCGGCGGCAGCGAGTAGGCGTCCGCGGTGTCGACGAAGTTGATGCCGGCGTCCAGGGCGGTGTGGACGAGGCGGACCGACTCGTCGTGGTCGGGGTTTCCCATCGACGCGCCGAGTAACAACGTGCCGAGCGCGTAGGGGCTGACCTTGATCCCGGTCCGGCCGAGTGGGCGGTATTGCATGAGATTCTCCCTGAAAGGTGGGTTCGGAGTCGGCCGACGGCCGTTACCCCTAAGCGGAATGTTATTCCGCTAATATACGGAACGGTGTTCCGGTACACAAGGTTTTCCGGAATGCTTTTCCGGAACGTCGGATCGTGAAAGGGTGGTGGCGTGGACTTGAACGAGGCCGACACGGCGGCGGTGGCGGAAGGCGGACTGCGGCCGCGCCCGAAGCGGGCAGATGCGCAACGCAACGTCGTCGCGCTGGTCGATGCGGCGAAATCGGTCTTCGCGAAGGTGGGGGTGGACGCGCCGGCCAAGGAGATCACCGATCTCGCCGGAGTCGGCGTGGGCACCTTGTATCGCCACTTTCCGAAGCGTTCTGATCTCGTGGCCGCCGTACTCGAGAAGGAGATCGACGCCTGCGTGGATCTGGCCGACGAGTTACGGAATTCTCATCATCCGGCCGCGGCGCTGAGGGAATGGGTACAGCGGTACACCGAGTTCGTCGGCACCAAGAGAGGACTCGCCTCGGCGCTGCACTCGGGGGATCCGGCGTTCGATGCTCTGGCGGATCACTTCGCGAATCGGCTCGAGCCGGCAGTTGCCTCACTGCTGGCGGCCGGTGCCGACGACCTCCGTGCGGACGTCGGCGCGACCGAGCTCTTGCACGCGGTCGCGCTGCTGTGCCAGCGCGTGCCCGGGCGAGAACTCGACTACAACCAACGGCTGGCGGGTGTGTTCGTCGACGGTTTGTACCGTCGGCCCGAGGGTGTCGCGGAATAAAGACGCGTGGCGAGGTGTTATCGCCACCATGAGTGCCAACGCAGAATTGAGTCCTGAAGGCTGGGTCCGCGAGCAGACCCAGAAGATCCTCGAGCAGGGCACCACCGAGGGTGTCCAGGTCATGGACCGCCCGATCGTCCTGTTCACCACCACCGGCGCGAAGTCCGGCAAGAAGCGGTACGTCCCGCTGATGCGGGTGGAGGAGAACGGCAAGTACGCGATGGTGGCGTCCAAGGGCGGTGCTCCCGAGCATCCGGCCTGGTACTTCAACGTCAAGGCCAACCCGCAGGTGACCGTGCAGGACGGCACCGAGGTCAAGGAACTCACCGCGCGTGAGATCAGCGGCGACGAGCGCGCCCACTGGTGGGAGATCGCGGTCGCGGCCTACCCGCCCTACGCGGAGTACCAGACCAAGACCGACAGAGAGATCCCGGTCTTCATCCTGGAGTGATCCTTCTGCAGCCCGCAGGCACCAGAGCCCCCGACACCCGTCGGGGGCTCTAGTGTTGTGGCCACCGGGTGTGCGACAGCGAAGCGGGAGTAGACATGGGACACGTCGTCGATTTCAAGCACGTCTCTACACAAGGCCTCGAGTCCTCACCGGTGACGGACGCCCTCGCCGGCCTGAGAGCCAACGAATCCCGGTATTACAAAACGAAATACGCACACGACTTCACCGTGGTCCCTGCCGTCGAGGCGCCTGAGGTTCTCCAGCGGGTCACCCGCATCCTCGCCGAGGAACGCGACATCGCGATCGCCTCACGCCCGCTCGAGGTCAGCGACTTCGAGGTCGATGGCCTCCACATGTCGTACGTGTTCTACGAGTCGGGGCTCGCGGTCAACGTCATGTACAGCATCGATCCGGCAGGCAAACGCGCCGTCGGCTTCAAACTGTCCGACGGCATGGACGTGCCCGAGGAACTCGAGTCGAAGTTCAAGTTCGCGCGGCAGAAGTCGAAACTCGCCGGCACGATTCGCGGCTCGTACTTCGTCATCAAGGGTGAGTACTGACAGGCCTGCGCCGACCCCACGACGACGCGATCTGGCGCGTCGTCGTGGACGAGTCGGAGGGTCAGGCGAAGCGGATGTTCATGGTCGCGAGACCGAACACCTTCCGGCCGCCCGATTTCGCGACGATGATGACGACGCCGGTCCGGGTCTCCGGGTCGAGAGACTTGATGCGCCCGCTGAACTCGATCTCGCCACCGTCGACGGCCGACACGGGAACCGTCTGCGACAGGCGGACCGAATAGCGGGTGACGGCGCCCGGGTCGCCGGACCACGAGGCGACGAACGCCGCACCGAGGCCCATGGTGAACATCCCGTGCGCGATCACGTCGGGCAGACCGGCGAGCTTGGCCACCGCCTCGTCCCAGTGGATGGGGTTGGCGTCGCCGGCGACACCGCCGTAGTTGACGAGATCACCGCGGGAGATCCGGGCAGTGTGGACCGGCAGTTCGTCGCCGACCGACAGCTCGTCGAAGGACCGGGCGCCGGACGGGCGCGTCGAGCCGTCGGCGACGCGGATCTCGCCCTCGGGCCGGACGGTCTTCTCGTACAGGTGGTGGGTGTCCTCGTGGCTGAAGATGTTGACGTCGTGCATCATCACCTTGCGCACCGCGGCGCTGAGGCCCGGATCGACCTCTTCGGCGGTCACGCCAACGACGGTGGTGTGCATCGTGTGCACCTTTTCGCCCGCGGCGTCGGTCATGGTGTTGGTCACCGTGATCAGTTCTCGGCCCGCGACCTTGCGCACGCCCGACAGTTCGACGTCGGTCACGAGTTCGTCACCGGCGACGATCGGCCGGTGCTGTTCGAAGACCTGCTCGGTCTGCACGTAGGTGTCGTAGCCGACGATCACGGACTCGAACAGCTCGCGGTTCGCCGCCATCGCCGGGATGGACGTGAACGTCAGCGGTGCGACGAGTCCCGAATACCCGAGTGCGGCAGCGGCTTCGGGCTCCCAGTGCGTGGGGTGGTAGTCCTGCACCGCGCGGGCGTATTCGCGGACCTTCTCGCGTCCGACCTCGTAGGAGCCGTCGAGGACGTAGTAGTGACCGACGCGCGTCTCGAGGTCGGGCGCCTCGCCGGCTGCCGTCGGTTCCGTGATCGGGGGTTGGGTCATTTCGACAACGCTAATCGCGCGGGTTCCGCTGGCAAAACCGTGGTGGGTGTCCTGTCACGTACTCGACCCTGTCGGGTGGGCGTCAGCGTCGCAGCCCCTTGCCGTGCGCGAACTCCGCAGGACGTCCCGAGGACTGCCAGTCGTGCCAGTTCTCCCGGTGTCGGCACATCGCCTTCTCGTGCAGACGACGGAACGTCGGGGAGATCCGACGCAGCGTCTCGACGAGTGTCACGGCCGGCAACCGCAGCAGGAGCAGCGCGAGCCCCGGGACCGGGTTGGGCATGTCATAGCGAAAGCGTGTCGTCGGCATCATGTAGATCGTCGAGTAGGCGGCGTACATCATGGCGTTGTACCTCCCGCGGATCCGCTCGAGGCCGGTCGCGTTCTCGTTGGCGAACGCGGCCGGGAACGACTCGATGAGTTCGGCGCCGTCGGCGCCCGCGTCGTAGCTGCGGGTGGTGTTGACGAAGGCCAGGAGTCGCAGTGAGTCGGCGATCGTCTCCGGGAACCACTGGGTTCGCACGCCGAGGAGGTGCCCGAGGTAGCGCTGATAGTGCAGCAGCACCCGGATCTCCCTGGGCGTGGTCTGGACCCCGGTCAGCCACAGCGCCGACGCCGGCACGACGCTGCCGCCGAGCAGGGTGAGCAGCTGATAGGACTGGCTGATCGGCTCACCCCACCGTTCGACGTCCCACTCGGGGTGCTTCGCGACCGTACGTCGAACCCACACGTGCATCACGCGGACACGCATCGCCGTGGCCCGGCCGGCTGATCCCGGGGTCAGCAGCGCGCCGGGCTGGGAGACGTCGATCCAGAACCGGGCCGTCTCCAGGAAGCGGCGCAGCGCGTTGTCGCCTGCGTACCCGCCTGCCAGCGACAGCGGTTTGGCGACCGCGGCCTCTGTGTACATCTCGAGCGTTATCCCGCCGGCGACACTGAACAGGCCGGTGCCCCATCGGCGCCAGATCGCCTCGCCCTCGGCGATGAGCTGCGGGTCGACCCAGTCGGGAACCGTCTCGAACTCCTCGAACAGCTCGACGAGCGCGGGCGGAGGGTTCTCGACGCTGTCGAGTCCGTCGGTCAGGGCCTTGTCCAGCAGTGCGCGCGCGGCCTCGGGGCCGAGCGTGCCGTAGACCTCGTCGACGAACCGTTCGGCCACCGGATCGGTGCGGAACATGTCCTCGGCGAAGGTGCGCAGGTGTTCGGGCTCGGGGTAGAGGTCCTTGCCGGTGACCCTGCGGACGAGGGCGCGCGCACGGCGAAGCTTCCGGTTCGACATCGCAGCGTCGTAGGTGACCGCACTCGGGAAGCCGGGAACGTCGTCGCTCGAGCGACTCGGCAGCACTGCGGACACGGGAACCCCCAACCGTTTGAGACGAATTGATTCATGTGTATCACTCCGGCGTCACGCTTCGCACGTCCCGCCCCTTGACCTGAAGTTCACTTGAAGTTGCACGGTGGGGACGTAATCATCACCGCTCGATGAGGAGATCTGATGCGCCAGGTGCTGCCCGACCTCTGGGAGACTTCCACCGACAACCCGTTCCCCGGCCTCACCACCCATGGCTATCTGTGGACGTCCGACCGCAACGTGCTGTTCTACTCGATGGCATCGGACGCCGAGTTCGACGATCTGGAGAAGCTGGGCGGCGTCGACGACCAGTACCTGTCCCATCAGGATGAGGCCGGCCCGATTCTCGGCCGGATAGAAGACCGGTTCGGGGCGACGCTTCACGCGCCGGCACCCGAGATCGAGCGGATCGGTCGGTTCGCACGTGTGGACATCGCGATCGCCGAACGGTACGTCGACGACAACGGGGTCGAGGTGATCCCGACGCCGGGGCACACGCCCGGCAGCACCTGCTACTTGGTACTCGGTGATGACGGGCTGCGGTATCTGTTCACCGGGGACACGTTGTACGTCAATGCGTCCGGGGGGTGGACAGCCGGCTACCTACCGTTCAGTGATGCGTCGACTCTCGCGGAGAGTCTGCATCTGTTGGCGCACGTCGACCCTGATGTGGTGATCTCGAGTGCGTTCGCCGGGGAGTCGGCGGTGCATCAGGTCACCGAAGGGGAGTGGTCGAGTCATCTGGAGGAAGCGCTGGAGGGATTGGCGATCGCGTCCGAAACGCGTTGATGTGCATGCGATCGGTGAGGCGACCCCTGTGGAGTTCCCAGGTGCGACGCCAGATCCGCGTGTACGATCGAACACATATTCGATCCACGGAATCTCGGGGTGATCATCGTGGCCGCTACTGCAACCGTCGACGCCGAAGGCTCGGCACCCTCAGACGCGGTCGCGATCATCGAGCAGATGCACGCCCTCACCAACCGGTTGCAGAATACTGACCTCTCTCGATTGTCAGATGCCGAGATCGCCCAGGTGGCCGCCGAGAACGAGCGTCTGATCGCCCGCCTCACCTACGCCGGCAACCAGCAGATCGTCGAGGCCGAGAACCGCAACCTGGCCCGAAAGACCGGTCATCGCAGCATCATCCAGTACATGCAACACCGCCTGCGGATCACCTTCCCCGGTAGGCGCCATGCCGAGGTGAAAGCCACCGCCACCTACGCCGACCTCACCACCGGACAACCACTCGAACCCGAACTCCCCACGCTCGCCCGGGAAATGGCCGACGGCCGGGTGGGGTCTGCCCATGTTCATGCGGTGATGGACGTGATGGACCAGATTCCGCATGCCATCCCACACGACGTGCGGGCCGCCGCCGAACAGACCCTGGCCGAATACGCCGCCACCCTCACAGTTGCCGAGATCGGTCAGGTCGGTGCCCGCCTGCTGGCCCATCTCGATCCCGACGGCACCCTCACCGACCATGACGACCGCGCACGCCGCCGCAACCTGCAGGTGAACCGGCAACGCGCGGACGGGACCTCCAAACTCATCGCCAACCTCACACCTCTCGCGCGGGCGCGGATCATGACCTTCCTGGCCGTCTGGGCCCGGCCCGGCATGAACAACCCCACCGATCCCGAATCGCCGAGCGGATCGATCGAGGACGCCGACCCCGAGGTGATCGCGGCAGCAGCCGACCGCGACCACCGCACCCCCGCCCAGCGCAATCACGACGCCCTGAACGCACTGCTGGAAGCGGTGTTCGACGACGGAATGCTCGGCAAGACCCACCGAGGCCTGCCGGTCCAGCTGATCGCCAAAGCCGAGCTCGACGACCTCATCCGCGAAACCGGGTTCGCCACCAGCGCCGACGGCACCCTCGTCCCCATCGCAGACCTCATCGCCATCGGCGCCGACGTGCAGCCCTGGTTGGCGGTCTTCGAAGACGCCACGGCGGTCCCGCTGTACTTCGGACGCGGCAAACGACTCGCCACCATGGAACAGCGGCTCGTCTCGTTCGCCCGACCTGACGGCGAGATGTGCTCCAGCCCGGACTGCGACATACCCACCACACACGTGGAAATGCATCACGCCCATACCGATTGGGGAGATGGCGGATTCACCGACATCGACAACCTCACTCCCGCCTGCACCCGCCACCACCACATGGTCGGTGACCAGCCCGGTCAATACTCGACCAGGATGATCGCCGACGGGTCCGACGAAGGCAGATGTGCCTGGCAGTTGAACGCCGAACCAGGGGCGCCACCCAACCCCGAACGCATCAACCGACGACCCGACATAGCCCGACGGTTCAACGAAGTCCTCACCGTCATTCGTGACGAAGTCCACGGACAACCCGAACCGTTGTCCGTCGATGCAACACGCCCACAACTGCGGCAGGTCATCGACCTGCGCGATGCCACTCCTGCCGAACTTGTCGTGGCCTCGGCGCTACTCGATGCCGCCTACCGGAACTGAGAACCGGTGGCCGTCAGTCGAACAGCCGCCGGAACACGTTGGTCTCGGCGAGATCGACCAGCTCGTCGCCGCGGCCGGACAACACAGTGCGCAGGGCGTAGAGGGTGAATCCCTTGGCCTGCGCGGCGGTGATGGTCGGCGGGATCGACAATTCCTGTCGGGCCGTCGTCACGTCGAGCAGCGCCGGGCCGTCGTGAGCCAGGAACTCGTCGATGGCACCGGCGAGATCGTCGGGCTGCTCGACCTTGCGTCCACGGATTCCGACGGCCTCGGCGAGTTTCGCGAAATCGGGGTTCTCCAGATCTGTCCCGTAGTTGACGAACCCGGCCGCCTTCATCTCCACCTCGACGAAGTTCAGCGAGGAGTTGTTGTAGACGACGATCTTCACCGGCAGTTTGTTCTGGGTGATGGTCAGAAGCTCGCCCAGAAGCATCGCGAGTCCGCCGTCGCCAGCGAGTGCGATGATCTGGCGCCCCGGAAAGGCGGTTTGCGCGCCGATGGCCTGCGAGACCGCATTCGCCATCGACCCATGGGTGAACGAACCGATCAGGCGGCGGGCGCCGTTCATCACCAGATACCGCGCCGCCCACACGACCGGAGAGCCGACGTCGGGGATGAACACGGCGTCTGCACTGGCTTTCTCGCTGATCAGCCGGGTGAGGTACTGGGGGTGGATGGGTGCCCGGTTACGGTCGTTGTCGGCCAGTTCGTCCAGACGCCGACGTGCCTTGGTGTAGTGGGCGAGCGACGTCGTCAGGTGTTCTGGGTCGCGGCCGGTCGAGATCAGCGGAAGCAGCGCGCGCACGGTGTCGCCGACGTCGCCGACCAGCGGTACGTCGACCGGGCAGCGACGTCCGATCTGTTCGCCGCGGATGTCGACCTGGATGATGGTCGCCTTGGACGGGTAGAACTGCTGATACGGGAAGTCGGTGCCCAGCATCAGCAGGGTGTCGCACTTCTCGATCGCGCGATAGCCCGACGAAAAGCCCAGCAGCCCGGTCATTCCCACGTCGTACGGGTTGTCGTACTCGATGAATTCCTTGCCCCGCAACGCATGCACGATCGGGGCCTGTAGCGCGCGGGCCAGCCCGACGACCTCATTGTGGGCGCCCTGCACGCCGGCACCGGCAAGGATGGTGACGCGCTGGGCAGCGTTGAGCGTGTCCGCGGTGCGGGCCAGGTCGGCATCGGTGGGCCGCACGACGCGCGGCACGTGCCGGATCGGGGCTCCCGCACGGCGTTTGGGGCACGGTTTGAGGAACAGCTCGCCGGGGATCACGAGCACTGCCACGTCGCGTCGCTCCACCGCGGTCCGCAACGCCACGTCGAGCAGTCGCGGCATCTGGTCGGGGGTGCTCACCATCTCGCAGAAGGCACTGCATTCACGGAATAGCTGTTCGGGGTGGGTCTCCTGGAAGTAACCGCTGCCGATCTCGGGTCCGGGGATGTGGGCCGCGATCGCGAGCACCGGGACGCGGCTGCGATGGGCGTCGAAAAGCCCGTTGATCAGGTGGAGATTGCCGGGACCGCAACTGCCCACGCAGACCGCGAGCTCGCCGGTGAGAGCAGCCTCGGCGGAGGCAGCGAAAGCAGCGGCTTCCTCGTGCCGGACGTGCTGCCAGGTGATGGCCTCGGTGGTGCGCAGAGCGTCGGTGAGCCCATTGAGGGAATCGCCCGGAAGCCCGTACACACGCTGCACTCCGGAACGTTCGAGCTCTTCGACGATCCGTTCGGCGACTGTTGTCGACATGGTGATCCATTCGGTCGAGTCCGTGTCCACCCGACTATAGACGCGACGCTTGCGGTGCCGACCTGCTTCAACTTCCGCGCGCGATGATTCCAGGCGTGGCGTTCGGTTTCGCCGATGACACAATCTGTCCATGCCACAGCGCGGTGAACCACTGCAGAAACTCGGTTTTCTGACGATCGGCCGGTTTGACGAGAACGACCCACGGGCAGGTCATCTCGAGACCCTGCGGATGATCGAACTCGCCGAGGAACTCGGGTTCGACAGTGTGTGGTTGCGCAATCGGCACCTCCAGTACGGGATCTCGTCACCGGTCGCGGTGCTGGCGGCTGCGTCGATGCGGACCAGCCGCATCGAACTGGGTACCGCCGTCATCCCACTGGGTCTGGAGAATCCGTTGCGGTTGGCCGAAGATCTCGCGACCGTCGACCTCCTCAGCGACGGACGGCTCAATCCCGGCGTCTCCGTAGGCGTCCCGATGCGCTACGACGACTTCAAGACCTCGCTCTACCCGGAAACCCACGACATGGAGAACTTCTCCAAGGATCGCGTCATCCGTCTCCTCGACAATCTGCGTGGCGAACCGGTCAGTGACTTCGAGGGCACCGTCGGTATCGAACAGTTCTCTCGTAGGGTGCAACCGCATTCACCGGGCCTTGCCGACCGGGTGTGGTACGGCGGCGGCAGGTCGTCGGCGATCTGGGCCGGCGAGCAGGGCATCAACTACCTGACGTCGTCAGTGGTCACGATCGAGGGCACCGACTCCCGGGACTTCGCAACGATCCAGGCCGAGAACATCGACGCTTACCGGGCGCACCACGTCGATCCCGCCCGTGCCCGGGTGTCGCAGGGCCTCGTCGTCATCCCCACCGATTCGGCGACCCCGGAACAGATCCGCAAGTACGAGGACTACGCCGCAGCAAGATTCGAGCGCACCCTCACGCCGCAGGGGCCGCGCGGAATGCTGTTCGCACCTGACTACGTGGGACCGTCCGACGAGCTCGCCGAGCGGCTCTGGGACCACGCCGGCTTCCAGCGGGCCACCGAAGTGGCCATCGCTCTGCCGTTCTCGTTCGACGAGCCGGACTACCTGCAGATCGTCGGCGACCTCGCCGGACGACTCGGCCCTGCGCTGGGATGGTCGCCTGCTGGCTGAGCGGCACCAGCCTGCCCACGGCAGGCGTCATTTCGGTGATGCGACCGCGATCGAAGTCGCATCACCGAAATGAGGTCGCATGGACTCAGCCCTGGTGATCCGAGGTCACCGCGAGTTCTTTCGCGGCGTCGAACTCTGCCCGGAGGGTGTTCAGCCGGGCGTCGGCGAACTCGAGCGAGTCCGAACCCAGGAGCTGATGCAGCGGCGCGTCGCCCTCCTCGGCGACGGTGATGATGGCCGCCGCGGCGCGGACCGGGTCGCCGAGCTGGGTACCGGGCATGGCCAGGTGCGCCCGGGTCATCTCACGGATGGCGGGGTAGGCGTCGACCGTGGACTCGGGCAGACCCAGCGAGGTGGGACGCAGGAAGTCGGTCCGCAGGTAACCGGGTTCGATCAGGTTGACGGCGATGTCGAAGTCGGCGACCTCGGCGGCCAGCGACTCGGTGAGGCCCTCCAGGGCGAACTTGCCTGCGCTGTACAGGCCCCAGCCAGGAAACGTGGTCAGGCCGAGGATCGACGACACGTTGATGATGTGGCCACTGCGGCGTGCCCGCATCTGGGGGAGCGCTGCCCGCAACACGTTCCAGACCCCGAAGATCTGGACGTCGAACATGTCGCGGGCCTCGGCGTCGGTGACCTCCTCGATTGCGGCGAGGAAGCCGTAGCCCGCGTTGTTGACGACCACGTCGATGCCGCCGAAGCGATCCTGCGTGGCCGTGACGGCAGCGGTGACCTCGGCTTCGTCTGCGAGCGACACCTGCAGAAGGAGAAGGCGACTCGTGTCGACACCGGGGAGGGCCTCGATCAGTCGATCCTTCGAGCGGGTGGTGGCGGCGACGTTGTCACCGCGCTGCAGCAGTTGTGTGACCAGCTCCAGGCCGAGGCCGCGCTCACCGCCGGTGACGAACCAGGTGGCCGGACGGTCGGTGGGGTAGTTCATGATTGCCTCCTGTGGGTAGGGCTGATTTCGATACGGTTCCTCGCAAGCTCGTCGCCTACTCGATCAGCGGTATCGCGGTTCTCCTGTCGAACCGGTGACAGCAGAATCGCGTTCCGAAAGGCGCTGTGGGACGCCATAACTGACCACCTCGAACCCAGGACCCGGCAACCTGGGACCGACAGACCCAGGCACGGTCCGCACCGGGCGCGCATGATGGTGGGCATGGCCGATCTGAATCGAGAACTCGCGGACTTCCTCCGCCGTGCTCGGGCCGCGCGCGACCCGCAGGAGGCCGGCCTCCCCGACGACGGGCGGGTTCGCCGCGTCAAGGGACTGCGGCGCGAAGAGGTGGCAGTGCTGGCCGGAGTGTCCACCGACTACTACACGCGCCTGGAGCAGGGCCGGCGCATCATCCCGTCGACGCAGGTCATCGACGCGATCGGGCGTGCCCTCGGACTCGACGACGTAGGCCGCACCCATCTGCACGACCTGGTTTCGGCGACTCGAACTCCGCGCACCGCCGCACGCTCGCGCTCTGCGGTACAGCGGGTGCGACCGGGACTGCGCCAGCTGCTCGATTCACTCGACGCGCACCCCGCGCTGGTCCTCGGCCCTCGGACCGAGGTGCTGGCGGCCAACCGGATGGCGTGCGCATTGTTCGCCGACTTCGAGCGCATGCCCGGACGCGAACGGAACTACGCTCGCTGGATGCTGCTCTCCGACGACGCGCGCAACCTATTTCTCGACTGGGAGGTGCAGGCCCGCAACGCCGTCGAGGCACTCCGGCTCGAGGCCGGACGAGCACCGGAGGACCGCGACCTCATCGAACTGGTGGGGGAGCTGTCGGTGTCGAGCCCGGAGTTCCGGCAGTGGTGGTCGGAGCATCAGGTACACCAGCGCACCTTCGGTTCGAAGCGGCTCGTCCACCCGGTCGTCGGCGAGGTCACCGTCGACTTCGAGACCTTTGTGCTGCCCGGAGACAACGAGCAGGCTCTCTACCTCTACACCACCGAGCCGGGATCGGCGTCCCGGCAGGCGATCTCGATCCTGGCCAGCTGGAGTCAGCCCGTGCGTGAACCCGAGTCCGAACCGTCAGACGGCTGAAGCGCGCTCGCCGGTACACGCCCGCCGAAGACCATCAGGATGTCGCGAATCGGGGCCTCGACGACCCGGCCCGACCCGGCTGCGAAGTCGACGTCGGTGGCCACGAACCGGAGGCCGCGGTTATGGCGTCGGGCGAAGAACGGGAAGGCGACATCCCAGATCTCCTGCGCTGCGGCCGCGGCGGCGTCGACCGGCATCGGACGATCGATACCGAGTGGCACGGCGATGTCCTGGCCGTGCAGGAGGGAGTCGAGGAGGGGCGCACGTTCATTGGTCGCGAACGGGTGGCGCCGTGAGCCGACCATCGCGCGAAGTTTCTCTGCCGCCTCGGGCGGCGTCGTCGGATCGCGGAGGGCCATCTCACGGATCATGGTGTTGAAGCGGAAGCCGTACCGGAGGGCCGAGGTGATCACCTGTCGTGCGTCCGCGTGGCTTTGTGTGAGGTGGACGGCGACGTCGCGGACCGTCCATCCGGCGCACAGCGAAGGTGTCGCGAGCTGTTCGTCGGAGAGGGATTCGATCAGCGCGGCCAGGTCGATCCGCTGCTCGTCGACGTGGTTCCACAGGGTGTCGCTGTCCATGACGGGCTCCCGTTCCGAATGGTCAGGATGCCTGACAATATTAGTCAGGATTCCGTACTAAAGTCAACGGTATGACCGACGAACGACCCGCCCTCGGTGTCCTGATGTTCGTGGCCCACCGGTCCATCGAACGGCGGGTCATGGCCCGGCTCGCCGCCGTCGGGGCCGACGACATCACCCTCGCGCAGAGTCGCGTGGTGCAGCGGCTCGCGCCCGAGCCGATGCGGCTGACCGACCTCGCCGAGCAGGCGGGGGTCACCAAGCAGACCGCCGGCGGTATCGTCGATCAGCTCGAGGCCGCGGGATACCTGGTACGCGTTCCCGATCCGTCGGACCGTCGGGCCCGACTGGTGACCCTCAGCGACCGTGGCGTCGAACTGTGTGAGATCGCGGCGCAGGAGGTCGAGGCCATCGAACAGGAATGGCGTGATCATCTGGGCGCAGACGACTTCGCGGCTCTGGAGAAGTCGTTGATCCGTTTGCGTGAGATCACCGATCCCTACCGCTGAGTCCTCTCGACGGGTTGGCGCAGGATCGTGCGGAGTTTCTCCGGCGGGGTCTTGCGGAAGTCGCTGAAGTAGATCTCGTGGTGTCGCCCGGTCATCCTTAGGTCGTGATCCGGGATGAACTCGTCGTGCATCCGCGCGAGAACGGGTGCCTCATCGTCGAAGGAACCGAGGTGCAGGGTCTGGACACAGAGTCCCTCGTCGAGCGTTGCGGTCCGGAGGTCGTCGAGCCGGGGCGGTGGCTTCTTCACGCCGACGGTCCCGATCACCGCGGCAATCATGTCGTCGGGCAACCACCCTGGGACCATGACCATCAGTGTCCAGTTCCATTGCGTCTTGTCGCGGGCGCCGGTGAACACGGTCATGTCCTCAGCCCACCACTGGCCCTCAAGCGGTGGGACCACGTAGTCGCGTGCGAGTCCGCGGCTGCTCGCGAACTTGAGCTTGTAGGCGACCGGGTACAGGGTTTTGATCGCGGCAGTGAAGTTCGGGGAGTCGTTGGGATCGCCCTTGCCGTCGATCATCAGGTACCGCATGGGCGGGACCTCGAGGATGAGGAACTCGCCCCGTCCGGCCTGGTAGGAGTCGAGTGTCTTCTTGAAGTCGACCTTGTCGCTCAACGGGTTTCGCTCCGGTCCTCGGTCACGAGGTGATGGCCCGGCGTTCGTAGGTGCGCAGGGCGAGTCCGTACGACACCGCGCCGATCCCCAGACTCCAGGCGATCGCGGCGATCACACTGCCAGTGGACACCGTTGCAGCGGTGAGGGCTCCGCGGAGAACCTCGGTCACCGGGGTGAACGGTTGGTACTCCGCGAACTGTTTGACCCCGACGGGCAACGAGTCGGCGGGAACGAAACCGGTGCTGAGGAACGGCATGATCGTCAGGAACATCGGCGAGTTGCTGGCGGTCTCGACGGTGTCCGCGGCGAGGCCCAGGTAGATCGCGAGCCAGATCAGGGCGATCGAGAACAACACGGTGATGCCCAGTGCGCCGAGCCATCCGAGCGGGTCGACGGTGGGGCGGAAGCCGAGGGCGATCGCCACCGCGAGAACAATCGCAATGCTGAACAGCGCCTGGATGAGGCTGGCCAGGACGTGGCCGACGAGGACCGATGACCGTCCGATGTCCATGGTGCGGAAACGGTTGATGATTCCTGAGGTCATGTCCATCGCGACGACGATCGCCGAGCCCTGCACGGCTGACGCGATGGTCACCAGGATGATCCCGGGGACGACGTAGTCGAGGTAGGCGGCACGCCCGGTGGCCCCGCCGGACGTGGTCATCCCGGCACCGAGCTGCCCGCCGAAGACGAAGACGAACAGCAGCAGGAACACTACCGGTAAGCCGACGAGCATGATGGTCAGCGACGGGTACTTGACGAGGCGTCGGAGGTTGCGGCGCAACATGACCCGGGAGTCGGACACGGCGTAGGTGAGGGTGCTCATCACGCGGCTCCAGATGTGTCGGCATCGGTCTCGGTGGAGTCCTCGGCCGGGGATCCGGTCAGGGCGAAGAAGACGTCGTCGAGGGTGGGGGTGTGGACGTGGACGTCGGCAACCTCGACGCCTGCGGCGTCGAACACATTGAGTGTGGTGCGGATGGTGGAAACCGTGTCGTCGGTGGCGATGTCGAGCCGCCGTGACTCGTGGACCGGCCGCGCGGACGGGAGAAGTCGCCGGGCCGAGTCGAAGGCGGCGTCGTCACCGAACGCCAGCCGCACCTCGGAATCGTGAACTCGCTTCTTCAACTCGGCGGCGGTGCCCTCGGCGACGATGTGGCCGTGATCGAGCACGGCGATGCGGTCGGCGAGCTGGTCGGCTTCCTCCAGGTACTGGGTGGTGAGGAAGATCGTGACCCCGTTCCCGGCGAGGCCGGTGATGATGTCCCACAGCACGCGTCGGCTGCGCGGGTCGAGCCCGGTCGTCGGCTCGTCCAGGAAAATGACGTGCGGGGTGGAGACGAGGGTCATCGCGAGATCGAGGCGGCGTCGCATGCCGCCCGAATAGGTCGACACCGCCCGATCCGCGGCGCCGGCGAGGTCGAACTGTTCGAGGAGTTCCTCGGCGCGCCGCCGGCCCGCCGTGCGTCCGAGGTGACGGAGATCTGCCATGAGGGTCAGGTTCTCGCGTCCGGTGAACAGGTCGTCGATGGCGACGTACTGGCCGGTGACGCCGATGATCGATCGCACCGCCCTGGCTGCGGTCACCGTGTCGTGACCGTCGATGGTCACACTTCCGGAGTCGGCGGTGAACAGGGTCGAGGCGATGGACACGGTGGTGGTCTTGCCCGAGCCGTTGGGGCCCAGCAGTGCGGTCACCGATCCGGGCGGGACGGTCAGATCAATGCCGTCCAGAACTTGGTGCTCGCCATAGCTTTTCGTGAGTCCTCGGATGCGGATCTCGGCGCCGCCGGCGTTGCTGCGGGTCATGCGCGATCCCCTTCCGTTGTGGCCGCAGGGATCTCGCCGGCCGCGATCAGTACCTGGCGTTCTTTCTGCCACTCGGCGTACAGGGCGGGGATCCGGGTGGTGAGGAACTCGGTGAACGCCGCGATCTCGCTCAGCACTGCCCGACGTTCCGGCGTCGCGTCGCGGAGGACCTCGAGTCCTTCGCGTGCGAGTGCTCCCAGTTCCTCGTACTCCGCGTTGTCCATGCCGAGGCCGCGTGCCGAGGTGATGTCGATCGAGATGCGGTCCATCCGCTCGCCGGCGGTGCGGGTCCGCTTGACCTGACCCACGGACTCCAGCGTCGTGATGGCGTTGGTGATCGCCGACCGGCTCGCCAGTAGCGCGTCGCTCAGCTCGGCGATGGTCGGTGCCGGCGGATCGCACACCGCCAGGTAGCCGAGGACACGACCGACCATCGGCGGATAGCTGTACCGGCGCGCGCAGAACCGCGCCATGTGATCGGCGAACGTCAGCTGAGCATCGAGTGCCATGCGTCACAGTGTGCGCGCATGACTGAGATAACACAAATATGTGTCATCTGAAGCAACTACCCGGCTGGGTCAGCCGTCCTGCGCGTCCAACTTCGCGGCGACGTCGGCGGGGAAGCCGCCGGTGGCGATCGGACCCCAGTGAGTCGGGGTGATGCGGATCAGCGACTTGCCCTGTAGGCGCATCGCGGCGCGGTACTCGTCCCAGTCGGGGTGCTCGCCGGAGATGCTCCGGAAGTAGTCCACGAGGGCGTCCTCGGCGTCCGGCATGTCGAGCACCTCGGCGTCTCCGTCGACCTGGACCCAGGCGCCGTTGAACTCGTCGGACAGTACGACGACGCTCGCGACGGGGGTGTTGCGGAGGTTCGTGGCCTTCGCGCGGCCGGGGTAGGTGGAGATCACGATCCGACCTTCGCCGTCGACTCCGCCCGTGACCGGGGAGAGTTGCGGTCCGCCGTTGGACCGGACGGTGGCGAGGATCATCTGGTGCCGCGGCCGGATGAACTCCAGCAGCGCTTCGCGGTCGACGGCATCGGCTTTCGCAACGGTTCTGGCCATGCCGACGACCCTACGCCGCAACGCTTCAGGGCAGTGCGGAGATCAGACCGGCGAGGATCGCCGACACCGGCGACTCCTGCTTCCCGTCGACGGTGATGTCGTCGTCACTGTTGACCAGGATGATGATCGTCGTATCGGAGTCGTAGTCGTGGAACAACGATGAGTTGAAGCCGGGGAAATCGCCGTCGTGGCCCCACCAGCCGTCCCGGTTGCCGATACCGATGCCGTAGCCGGCGCTGGCGGTGTTGGGCGGGGGAGACGTCAGGATCGAATCGCGCCGTAGTTGCTGTGTTGCAGGATCGAGCACGCCCCGACCGGTGAACAGGGCGTCGCCCCAGCGCTGCAGATCGTCGAGGGTCGAGATCACCGCGCCGGCGGTGAAGGCGAAGGACGGGTTCCAGTTCGTGGAGTCGACCGTCTGGCCGGCCGGTTGCCCCTGGCTGGTCACTCCGTCGAGATGCGGGTCCGGGATCTCGACGGACCCGCCCGGCCACGACGAAGCTGCCATGCCCAGCGGTCGGAAGATCCGTTCGTCGAAGGCGTCGCGAATCGGTTGTCGCAGCACCCTTTCGATGAGGAGTCCCAGCAGCACGTAGTTGGTGTTCGAATACTGCCAGCCCGCCCCGGGTACGAAGGCGGGCGGCAACGACTTCGCGGCGTCGACGAGTTCTCGTGGCGCCCAGTCGTATCCGGGATCGGCGAAGAACCTCTGCGTGAAGGTGTCGGACAGGGTGTACGACGGGATGCCGCTGGTCATGTCCGCGACTTGACGGACGGTGGCATTTCCGTTGGGAGCCTCGGGGACGTACTCGCTGATCGGATCGTCCAGCGAGACGCGTCCGTCCTGGACGAGTTGCAGCAGGATCGTCGCGGTCATCGTCTTGGTGAGCGACCCGATGCGGGTGTGATCGGATGCGGTGATCTGCCGGTCCTGACCCTCGACCGCGGTGCCGGCCGTGCCCGTCCAGATGCCGGCCGGCGAGATGACGCGAGCGATGACGCCCGGGAAGCCGCCGGACGATCGGAGGTCGTCGAGCACCTGCTGGAAGGCCGCGCCGCTCTCGGCAGACACCGATGTCGGGGTGAGGCTCGACCCTGGTGAGGACGACTGGGATGGCGAACAGGCGGCGATGCCCAGCACCGCGGCCACGCCGCACACCAGAACTCGCAGGACAGAGGGGCGCGCAGGCCGACGGGTCATCCTGCGATCCTCCCGTGCGGCGACCGGAACAGCCAGTTCCTCGGACAATCCGGCGCAGAATTCGCGCCGGCGGGTGTCAGGCGCGGTGCGCCAGGAACGGGGCCACCGGGTAGATGTCGAGTGCGGTGGCGACCTTGGCCTCGATGGCGCGTTCACGATCTCCCGCGCCGAATCCGACGGCGGTGGGGCGATCGGGGATCGTGTCTCCCGAATCGACGATGCTCCAGGCCGATCCGGCCTCGAGGAGGGATCGGTGCTTGGTCGAGTAGTAGACCGGCATCGGCACGATCGCCACACCCGGGTCTCCCGCCGCAGCCGCGATGAGATGCGGGTGGAAACGGGTGCTGATCCAGGTGTTGCCCTGCCCAGCGGGCAGGCCCCCGAACCAGACATCGCGGAAGTTGAGAACACGCGCGCCGTCCAGACGCGAGCCGAGACGGAACGGCACCTCGTAGTCGTGACCCGGGATTCCCTCGACGACGGTGACCGCCGATCCCGGGACCTCCCAGGCGTCGAGGGTGTCGTGGACGAACGCAGCGAGCGCTTCGACCCCGGAACCATTTGGCCCGGTGAACTTCTCGGTGAGGTCCGACTGCAGGCAGAGCACTACGCCGCGACCTTTCCCGGGTGTGTCGGCGGGTCTTTCGTCGCGGTAGACCGCCGGCTGTGGCCGGTGTAGCGCGAGCCAGGCGTCGTCCCCGGAATGCCGCACACCGACCGCGCCCTCGAGCGCCTGCGCCGACGCGGTGTCGCGCACGTCGACGATGTCGAACGCGCCCAACGCCGTGACCAGGGCCGTCCATGCCGGTTCCTCGACCGTCGGCACGAGGCCCTGACCGGTGGCCACGAGCTTCGCGCCCGATCGGCCCGACACCGCGGCGGCTGCCACGAGCAGCGAGACATGGTGCGGCCACACACTGTTCACGTACCCGCCGCCGAGTAGGTGGATGGTGGTCGCCGAGTGCAGCAGATCGATGCCGGCCGTGAGACGCGGCGCCAGGCCGGCATCGAGGACCGCGCGTCCGACCCACGACCACGGGGCGGCGGGTTCGGTGTCGGAGGCGTAGTTCGAGAGTTGCCACAGCGTGTCGACGACACGCAGATTCGGGTGTGCGTCGCCCATAAGAGCGCTCGCCGATCCGGGGCTGTGGCAGTCCAGGATCACGGTCGCCTGGGGGCGGATGCGTGCAAGGCGGCGCAACCATGTGCGCGCGATGAGTTCGTCGCCGTAGTTGGGATAGCCGGTCGGTGCGATCAGGTAGATGACCTCGCCGGAACCCAGGGCGCGACCGACAGAGGAGTCACTCGCCCGGCGTCGCGCCGATGCCTCCACACGGTTCGCCAGCGCGCGAACACGCTCCACCTGCCCCCATTTCGTCATGGTGAGAGATTACGGTGGCGACCAAGCGGTGCCACTCGGCGGTCGGGAGACCGGTGCCACTCGGCGGTCGAAAGACCAGGGTCACGTCACGCGAACGTCGCGCGGAGGTAGGCGAGTACTGCGGCGGTGTCGTCCAGTGGGCCGCGGTACCCGAGATGGCCATCGGGGCGGATGACGAAGGCCGTCGATCCATCCGGAAGGTACCCGGCGGCGAAGCGACTCTCGGTGTCGCGGAGCAGTGGCAGGTCGGTGCTGCCGACCTGCGCGGTCGGCGCCGCCACCACGTGGGCGCTCATGTGCCCGCGCGCCGCCTCGGTCACCTCGGCGGCGAGGTTCTCGAGTACGGCCACGTCCTCGGCTCCCGCGGTGGCGTCGGCGTACAGCACCAGAGCGTGGTCGACGCCGCTCAGCAACGAGTACAACCGGAGCGGATGATTCACCGAGTCACGACCGAGCCCGGCGGCATCCGGGGCCCGTTCACCCGCCCGCGGTGCGGCGGGCGCGGAGGGGATCGTCGAACCTGCGGTGATCGGGATGTCTGCGTAGGAGATCAGCAGTTGGGCTTCGCGCCGAGTCACGAACTCCACGTCGGCGGAGCCGATGCCCTCCCGCGCGTCGCGGACCGTTCGGCCGACGACCTCTTCGCCGACCGGGCGTCGTTCCAGGTCGTAGGTGTCGAGCAGGCCGGGAGCCGCGTCACCGGAGACGGCCAGGGCCAGCTTCCACGCGAGGTTGTGAGCGTCTTGCACGCCGGTGTTCATGCCCTGGGCCCCGGTCGGCGGATGGATGTGCGCGGCGTCCCCGGCCACGAACACCCTTCCGCGACCGTAGGAGTCGACGATCCGGTGGCTGATGCGGAACACCGACGACCACCGCAGGTCCGACACGGTGGCGGGTTCGGGTGACAACCGGTCGACGACGGCCTGGATGTGCGACAGCTCCGGTGTGCGAGTGCCCTCGAAACCGTGGGCGACGCCGTCACCGCCGGAGGCCGGGCCGATCGCGAGTTCGTCGGGCACGAGCATCGACATGCGATACCGACCCCGCCCCGGCAGGGGGATGCACACCAGCAGATCGTCGGTGGTGCCGTCGGCGGCCTGGTGCATGGCGCGGATCGCGTACCCGCGGGGCATCGACCAGTCCACGGCGACGTCGCCCAGCATGTACTGCTCGGCGAAGGCGCCACCCTCGAAGCTCAGGCCCAGACCCTTACGGACCGTGCTGTGCGCACCGTCGGCTCCGATCAGATAGCCCGCGCGGACGGAGGTCTCGACGCCGGCCGCGTCGGTCAGGGTGACCGTGACCCCGTCGTCGTCCTGGGTGAACGCCGAGACGCGCACGCCGCGCTCGACCTCGGCATCGAGGTCGGTCAGACGGTCTCGCAGGACGCGCTCGGTGGCGTATTGCGGCAGCAGGTGAAAGCGGAAGGGCACGTCGGCCGGCGTGACCAGGTCGATCCGTGACACCTGGGCGCCGTTGACGAACACGAACTGTCCGCGCATCTCCATGCCCGCGTCCAGGATCGGTTCGATCACCCCCATGCCCTCGAAGACCTCGAGGGTGCGAGGTTGGATGCCAACGGCTTTCGCGTACTGGGGAGGCTCGAGGAGCGGGTCGACGATCCGGACCCGGACACCTCGTCGGCGGAGTTCGATGGCGGCGGTCAGCCCGATCGGACCGGCGCCCGCGACCAGTACATCGACGTCGTGCATACAGAGACCCTTCGTCGTCCGGCGTCTGAGGTGTTCCCGGACCGGATTATTCGCCGAACGACCGGTACCGGTGCGGTACTCGGGAAATGTGGCACGGCATCGTCGCGGACTCAGCGCGGGATCGACGACGGTCCGAGGATCTCGGCGCCCAGTGCGGTGACCCGGGCGCGCAGCTCGCGATCGGCGGTGACGACCACGCGACGACGATCAGGGTGGTCGCCGACGACGTCGACGATCGTGTCGTCCCCCGACGCCGCGGCCTCGACGACCGTCACGTCGGGAACCGACGCGACCCCGCGCGCTCTGCCCTCCACGACGAGCACGACCTCGATCGGTCCGGTCAACGCTTCGAGACCCGGCTCGGCGAGTAGCGCGAGGCGGTCTCTCAGCTGCTGCGCTGCACCCCTCCGATCCCGCCACCAGCCGTCCGGTACCGAACCGACGACGTTCGCGCCGTCGACGACGAGCAGCGGGACGTCGAGGTGGGACGGGTTCGGATCGGTCATGTCACCCATCAGCCCACACGTAGGCGTTGTCGCGCAAGCCCTCTCGCGGCTACTCGGTGTGCACCGGCTCGGGTGTCAGGCGATGTCGCCGTGACAGAAGCGGTCGTGCGGGTCGAGCGTCGCCTTGATGTCCAGGAGCCGACGGCGGTGCTCGGCGCTGTATGCGTCGGCGGCGCGGCCGGCACGTTCGGCACCGGAGGTGAAGTTCAGGTAGGTGGCACCGGTGACGTAGGGCGCGAGCTCGGTGCGGGTCACGCGCAGCGTCGATTCGACGGCGAGCGCCACATGCGGGTCGGGAACCATCGAGATCAGTTCGAGGAGGAATTGCCCGGAGCGTGCCCGGTCGTTCGCCGCGCCGGCCGCACCACGTGCGATCGCGCCGCCGGCGTGGCGGATCTCGGCGGAGACGATGAGCGGTGCCGAGCCCGGCTCCGGGCGAGCGCGACCGGCGACCACATCGATGGCCTCGTCGTGCAGCTCGTCGAACCACTCGGTGGTGACCATGACCGGCATCGGTTCGGTTGGGTCCATGCTGATCGCGTCCACTGCGTCGAACGGCATCTCGTCCCACAGGTCGACCAGGGGTGTCCGCCAGTTCCGCCACTCGTCGACGATCACCCGGCCGGTGGCGATGTCGCCGGACCAGCATCCGCGCACCACCGCGAAACTCCCGCCGCGCAACGGCTCCGGGACGTCGTCGGTGGGCGGCAGGTTCAGGATGGTGACCGCAGAGGTCAGGGCCTCCGGCTGGGCCGGTGCCCAGTCGCGGAACCGGCGCATGATCTCCTCGGCGTCGTCGGCCGGGTAGAAGAGGTTGCCCGCGTACACCGTGGTCACGTCGACGAGGGCGATCTCCATCGAGGTGACCACGCCGAGGCTGCCCGCGCCACCACCCCTCAGCGCCCAGAAGATGTGCGGGAAACTCGCCTCGCTGACGCGGATCGGCCTGCCGTCGGGAGTCACGAGATCGAAGGCCAGCACGGCATCCGAACCCAGCCCGAAGCGGCGCCCGAGCCAACCGAAACCGCCGCCGAGGGTGAAGCCGACCGCGCCGACGATGCTCGCCGAACCCATCAGCGGCGCGAGGCCGTACGGAACCGCGGCGTCGAGCACCGCCTTCCAGGTGGCACCGGCGGCGACCCGGGCGGTCCTCGTGACCGGGTCGACGGTCACCGCGGTGAGACGGGACGTGTTGATGAGCAGGCCGCCGTCGGCCGGCACCCCGGTCCCGTGACCGGTGGCCTGGACCGTGATCCGCAGATCCTCCTCGGCGGCGAACCGCACGGCCTCGACGACGTCGAAGTGATTCTCGGGGATGGCGATCACCGACGGCCGATGGATGACGAGCCGGTTGAAGCCGGCCCGTGCCTCGCGGAAACCGGCATCCCCGGGGCCGAGGACCTCGCCGGCCATCCGGTCGCGCAGCTGCGCGAGCACCGAGGTGCGGGTGCGTACGATCAGCCGTTCGGGGCGGCCGGTCGGTGAGGTGGGGGTCGCGGTCATACGGTGGGTCCTCGGATGTGGCCGGCGTCGCCGGGCGGTCGGTCAGGTGTCCGGGCGGGCCGGGTTCGGACACCAGATTCACCGACGGTTCTTGAGGGCGACTTGAGGCGGACTTGGGACTACGCCGTCGGCGAGACGCCCCATGCCGCGGCGAATCCGTCGACCCGTTCTACCAGCGCTTTTGCCTCCTGCGCCACGGCGATGGCGCGGGCGCGGGCGAGCGTCGTCCCGAATTTCGACGCCGGACGTCCGTTGGCGTACTCGTATCGGGCGCGGACGAGCAGACGGTGAGCGTCCCCGTAGTGTTCCCCGGTCCGTTCGGCGAACTCGTCGGCTCGATCCAGGAGGGCGGCCGCATCGGTCAGCTTTCCGGCGGTGACCAGTATCTCGGCATGTAGTCCGAGCCAGAATCCGTCGCCGGTGCGCGCCTGGTCGGTGTTGCCGGGCCGGTCGGGGCGGGGGTCAGCGGTCTCCAACCGGTCGATACGGACCAGGGCGTCGTCGATGTCGCCGGCCATGGCACGAGCCCACCAATACATGCGTTCGCCGCCACGACGCAGATAGGCGAGCGGGCCCGCACTCTCGGAGTCGATGATCTGTCCGGCGTCGAGTGCCCACTCCGCATCGCCGATCGTCGCCGCGGCGCCGACTGCGAAGATGGCGGTGCCCAACCGGGACCTGGGGTCCGGACGCGCGTCGGTGATGGCGGCGAACAGCGCGCGACCGGCATCCCGGCCGAGGTGGACCGTGGCCGCCCAGGCCCGGAAACCGCGCGCCATCGTCAGTTGGTCGTCACGGAGTCCTTCGACGTCCTCGAGCGGTCCGTATGTGTCCAGGATGCGATGCGCCGCACCGTAGTTGCCGCGGGTGAACTCGTCGATGCCGGCGGCCTGCATGCCGAGGTGGACGACGACGGGATCGTCGGACCGTTCGGCGCGGGCGCGGAGATCATTCGCGAGCCGGTGTCCGGTGTGCGCGTCGGCGACCTGGATGTGCGCGGCGCAGCGCGCGTAGTCGAGGGAGGCCAGCAGCCGCCGGTCACCGAGCGTGGTGGCCAGTGTGCGGGCGCGTTCCTGGAGATCGGGATCGGCGGCGAAGTAGCCGTGTACGGAGACCTCACCGGCGAGTTGTGTGGCGATCGCCCGCAGTTCGGCCTCCTGGTCCCCGGTGGCCCGTGCGAGTGTCGACGCGTCACCGAAATGCCGTTTCGCACCGTCGAAGTCGTAGGTACGGAGGGCGATGTCGCCCGCGGTCAGCAGGGCGCTGGTCGTGCGCGCCCGGTCGGCGAGCGGCCCCGCCGACCACAGGTGGCGGGCGACCCGGCTGACCGCATGCGGTGAGGAGTTCCCGGCGAGTGCGTCGGCGATGGCGAGGTGGATACGCCGCGCGCGCCTCGACGGGATACCGTCGGCGATCGCCTCGCGGATGATGTCGTGGCTGAAACCGAATCCGAACGGGTCGTCGGGACCGAGGTCGACGACCCCGGCGGCGGAGGCGGGTTCGAGGGTGTCGAGCGCCTCGTCCACGGGTCGTCCGGCCGCGGTTGCGAGCAACACCAGGTCCACCCGGGTGCCGATGAGGGCGGCGATGTCGAGGAGTTCGGTTGTCTCCCGCGACAGTCCGAGGAGCCGTTGACGCACGACGTCGCGTACTCCGGACGGCACGGCGTTGCCCGCGATCGAACCCTGATCGGCGAGAATGCGTGCCAGTTCGCGGACGAAGAAGGCGTTGCCGCCGGTGCGGCGCTCGATCGAACTGACCGTCGCGACCTCGGGCCACTGTTGTGTCTCGCGGCGGATCAGCTCGGAGATGTCGTCCCCGCGGAGGGAACCGACGTGGAGACGGCGGTGTTCGGGGAGTCGTGCCAGCGTGGCGAGGGTCGACGCGACGACGGGTCGGTGGGTCGGTGACCGCAGCGAGGCGAAGAACGTGACGCCCGGCGTCCGTCGAGAGGCCATGTGCGCGAACAGTTCCAACGAGGCGCCGTCCGCCCACTGGAGGTCGTCGAGGACGATGATCAGTTTCGAGGTCTCGGCGACGCCGTCGAGGAGGTCGGCGGCTTGGTCATAGAACTGGAAACGCGCTGCGGCGTCGGGCATCTGACGCGGCGGCGGGATGACGTTGACGCCTTCGGTGACCATGCGGCCCAGAGCGCTGTCGAGGAGTCGTTCCCGGTCGGCCGGATCGAGCTGGGGGAGTACCGTGCCGAGGATCTGGACCCACGGCCACATCGACGGTGCCGCGGGATCGTCGACGCACCGCCCCCATAACACCCGCAGGTCGGCCGCGCCGGCCGCGCGTCGTCCCGCCTCGTCGATGAGGGCGGTCTTACCCGCTCCCGGTTCACCTTCCACCACGACGACCCCACCGTGCCCGGTCATAGAGGCGAGAACCGCGCGATGCAGCGCGGCCAGTTCGTCGGTTCGCCCGACGAGCGTCGGCGCGTCGTCGAGGGCTTCCCGATCCGGTGGTGTCTCGGTGGCTTCGACGCGACCGGTACTCGGGGGAATGGTTGCCACCGTGAGGGATTCGCGTGTGAGGGATTCGCGCGGAGTGAGTGGAGCATCGAGGTGCGGTGCGTGATCGAGGATGTCGCGTTCGAGTTCTCGGAGCCGTGGGCCCGGGTCGACGCCGATCTCGTCGGCGAGGATGCGTCGGGCATTGGCGATCGCGCCGAGTGCATCGGACTGCCGGCCGAGCCGGTACAGCGCGGTGGCGAGCAGAACCCAGAGTCCTTCGTCGAGTGGTGATCTCTCGACGGCACTGTCGAGTTCGGTGACCAGCAGATGATGGTCACCAGCGGCCATGCGTGCCTCGAAGGACATCTCGCGCGCCGCGCCGAGCATACGGTCGAGATGGTCGGCGGCCTCGTCGCGGAACGCCAGTCCCTCGAACTCCGGGAGGATCGGCCGGTAGGCGTCGAGGACCTTCTGCAGGAGCGGGGCCGCGGCGGCGGTGTCGCCCTGCTGCATCAGGGTTCGTGCCGAGGTCAGATCCGCGGTCAGCCGGCGCAGGTCGACCTGATCCGGCGTCGTCGGCAGGCTGTAGCCGGTTCCGTGTGTGAGCAGCACGGTCGACGGACTGCGCGGTTTGCGGTCGGGTTCGAGGGCCTTGCGCAGGCCCGAGATGTAGGACTGCAACGACACCTCGGCGCGATCGGGTGGTGAGTCGCCCCAGATGCCCTCGATCAGCCGGTCGGCACGAAGCGGCGCACCCTCGGCGAGGACGAGCTGCGCGAGTGTGGCCCGCTGCTTGCGGGTGCCGAGTTCGACGGGATCGGAACCGATCTGGGCGCCGAGCCCGCCCAAGACCGTGTAAGAGAGTCCGAGCATCAACGTGAGTGTAGTGCTCCGGACCCCACCGGGGAGGGGTTGTGGGCGAGGTCCGGTCCTTCATCCGACAGACGCCGGCGCCGGATGTCGGTGGCCGGCGATAGGTTGGTGCGCATGAGTCTCGCAGTGGGCATGATCACCGTCGACACCCTCCAGCCGATGCCGCTCGCCACGTGGTGGGCCGAGGCGCTCGGTGGCCGGATCGTCCAGGAGAACGACGGCTTCTTCGTCGTCCTCTCGCTGGCAGAGGGTGCACCCCTCCTTGCGTTCCAGCAGGTAGACGACCCGACGCCGGGGAAGAACCGCATCCATCTCGACCTCACGACCGACGACCGCGAAGCCGAGGTCGAACGACTCATCGCCGCCGGCGCGACGAAGATCGCCGACCGCGAGATGCCCGGCTTCGGCTGGGTGACGCTGGCCGATCCCGACGGCAACCAGTTCTGTGTCGCCGGGCAGCACGAGGCCTAGGTGCCCCCGACCGACGTCTAGCCTCGGGGGATGGGATTCACCAGGGCCGAACTCCTCGAATACCGGGACCGCACCGTCGACGACCTCGTCGGTGACGACTGCCGATTGCTGTTCGTCGGGATCAACCCCGGCCTGTGGACCGCCGCCACCGGCGCCCATTTCGCGCGGCCCGGCAACCGCTTCTACCCGGCGCTGGCACGCGCGGGGATCGTCGACCGGGTGATCGACGCATCACGGGGCATGTCCGAGGCCGACGCCGAGTTGCTGACCGGACGCGGGATCGGCATCACGAACGTCGTCGCCCGCGCCACCGCGACCGCCGCGGAACTAACGGTCGAGGAGTTCCGGGACGGCGGTCGTCGGCTGCGGGAACGCGTGCGGGAGATCCGTCCGCGAGTGGTGGCGGTCGCCGGGATCACCGCCTACCGCAGCGCCTTCGGGCGACGCGACGCGGTGTCCGGTCGCCAGGAGGAGACCTGGGATGGTGCCCAGCTCTGGGTGGTCCCGAACCCCAGCGGACTCAACGCGCACGAGACCGTCGACTCGCTGGCCGCCGCATACCGGGAGGCCGCGGTCGCGGCGGGTGTGGTGTGAGCGGGTTTCGCTGACCCCCGCCCTTGCTGAAAACCGCCCTGAGGTCCGCCCGCAGCAAACCGCCCCCGAGATCCGCCCGCAGCAAACCGCCCCCGATTTGCACCCTGGACAGCTCCGCCGGCGACATAGTGTCAACGGTCGCCCTCTGGGGGGTGCACTTCAGGGGTGGTTTTCAGTCGGACGACGCGGGTCGGGTCTCAGAGGTCCTCGGAGGTGATGATCCGGCGTCGCACCGACAGCAGTTCCACCTCGGGATGGTTGGCGGCGGATCGTTCGACGGCGTCGAGCACGTCGACGACGTGGCTCCGGTCGGCCGCCACCACGCTCGTGCCGATCACCGCGCGCCGATGCATCTCGAGGTGACCGACCTCGGCCGCAGACACCGAGAACCGTCGACGGAGTTCGGCGACGATCGGCCGGACAACCGACCGTTTCTGTTTCAGCGAGTGCACATCGCCCAGGCGATAATCGAACTCGGCGAACCCGATCCACATCAGAACGCGATCAGTGGTCGGTGCGGATCAGCGTCGCCACATGGTCGGGAACGTACTTGGACAGCGATCGAGGCGGCCGGCGATAGTTGCCCGACTCGATCGGCCGATTCGGCAGAGTCACCTCCGGGCGGGGCACCTCGTCGTAGTCGATGCTGTTGAGCAGGTGCGAGATCATGTTGAGCCGCGCATGCTTCTTGATATCGGATTCGACGACGTACCAGGGGCTCAGAGCGGTGTCGGTGTGGACCATCATCTCGTCCTTGGCGCGCGAGTAGTCCTCCCACCGGTACACCGACTCGAGATCCATCGGGCTCAGCTTCCACTGTCGCACAGGGTCTTTCATCCGCTGGCGGAAACGCTTGAGCTGCTCGTCGTCGGAGACGGAGAACCAGTACTTGCGCAGGATGATGCCGTCGTCGATGAGCATCTGCTCGAAGATCGGTGTCTGCCGCAGGAATCGGGTGTGTTCCTCGGGTGTGCAGAACCCCATGACCTTCTCCACTCCGGCACGGTTGTACCAGGACCGGTCGAACAGCACGATCTCGCCCGGCGCCGGTAGGTGCGCGACGTAGCGCTGGTAGTACCACTGGCCGCGTTCACGGTCGGTCGGCGCGGGCAGCGCGGCGACACGTGCGACGCGAGGACTGAGGTACTGGGTGATCCGCTTGATGGTGCCGCCCTTGCCTGCGGCGTCGCGGCCCTCGAAGACCACCACCACGCGAGCGCCGGTCTCGCGCACCCATTCCTGGAGTTTGACCAGCTCGGTCTGTAGCCGGAAGAGCTCGGCCTCGTAGACCTTGTTCGAGATCTTCTGAGGCTTCTTCTTGTCCTTCTTGGCCATGGGAAGAGCCTACGGGCTGACGACCGTTCAGGAGGTCAGAGCGGCGTCGCGTTCGGCTTCGAGTTCCGCGACCGAGGCGTCGATCCGTTCCCGAGAGAAGTCGTTGATCTCGAGTCCCTCGACGATCTCCCACTGACCGTCGACCGAGCGCACCGGGAACGAGCAGACGATGCCCTCGGGCACGCCGTACGCGCCCGGTGACGGCAGCGCGGTGGAGGTCCAGTCGTCGGCGGCGGTTCCGTGGACCCAGTCGTGCACGTGGTCGATGGTCGCGTTGGCCGCCGATGCCGCCGAGGAGGTGCCACGCGCCTCGATGATCGCGGTGCCGCGGCGCGCGACGGTGGGGATGAAGTCGTCGACGAGCCATTCGCGGTCCGCGGCGAGGTCGGCGCCGGTGCGGCCGCCGACGCGCGCGTGGAAGATGTCGGGGTACTGCGTCGCCGAGTGGTTGCCCCAGATGGTGACCCGGCTGATCTCGCCGACCTCGACCCCGGCGCGGTGGGACAGTTGGGCGATCGCGCGGTTGTGGTCGAGGCGGGTGAGCGCGGTGAATCGCTGCGGCGGGACCTCGGGTGCATGAGCGGCGGCCACCGCGGTGTTGGTGTTGGCGGGGTTACCCACCACGATCACCCGGATGTCGTCGGCGGCAACGTCGTTGAGGACCGCTCCCTGTGCCGCGAAGATGTCGGAATTGGCCGCGAGCAGATCGGCGCGTTCCATGCCCTTCGATCGCGGACGCGCACCGATGAGCAGGGCGAAACTCGCACCGTCGAAGGCCTTGCGCGGGTCGTCGAAGACGTCCACGGACTTCAACAGGCCGAAGGCGCCGTCGTCGAGTTCCATCGCGGTACCCACGGCGGCCGGGACCGCCTGGGACAGCTCTAGGAGTCGGAGGGCGATGGGCTGGTCGTGACCGAGCATCGCGCCCGCGGCGATGCGGAAGACGCTGGCGTATCCGATGCTCCCGGCCGCACCGGTCACGGTGACGACGGCCGGTGCGGGACGATTCACGAGTACTTTTCGGTCAGCAGGACCTGGACTCCCGGCCCGGAGAGCACGAGTGCGTGACCCACCGAGTACCAGGTGATGGGCTCCCTGGTGAGTGTGGTGATCCACTCGTCGGCGCCCGCTCGGGGACCGGGGCAGGCCATCATCGTCGAGGCGAGCGAGCCGACGCGCAGCACCGAGCCCTCGACCGTCATCTCGCCCACGTGCCGGTTGCAGCCGGCGAACAGCGAGATGCGGTTGGCGGCGGTGAAGGTCAGCTGAAGGGGGCCACCACCGGGGATCTGGGGGCCGGTCACCGCCGTCGACGAGTAGGACTTGCCGACGAAGGGCGGAACCGCCGGCGCGGCGACACCCGGACCGGCCGCGAACGCACCGAGACCCGACACGAACAACACCGCGCTGACCAGAGCAACAATGCGTAAGCTGATGCGATGTTCGCGGGCTGGGTGGAGTACGCGTGCCGTCTGACGGCGATCCCCGAGGCTCACGTTCACTACGGTAGCCGACCGGGTGGGGAATGCGATATGGCCATCGGAGGTGAGATGTGGTTTCGGTGACCTGCCGGACCGAATACCTGACGGGACGCCACCACGCTTCCGCAGGTGCCGCGTGGATCGTCATGATGGTCGCGCTCGTCGCACTCGTCGGGCTCAACATCGCCGGCGTCGATGGTCTGCTTATCGCGGCGGTGGTTGCCGGACTCCTCGCCTTGTCGCTGTTCGCGGCGGCATACGGCCGACTGGGCGAGCGGGGAGCGGTGTTGCTCACCGTCGACGACGACACCGTCTACTTCGGCGACGAGGACCACACTTTGGTGTCCTACCCGCTGAGCGCGCTGCGGTCGTTCGCGATCGGTGGTCCGGCCTACGAAACCTCGGCGATGACCGGCAGGCAGGCCCAGCACCTCACCGTCCTCGGGCAGAAGTACCTGAAGCTGACCTTCGCGCGTCCACAACCAGGCTCCGGCGCCGGGTCTGATGAGGACCGCGACCCCGACCTCTGGCAGGTTGCGATCGTCGAGGGCGATCCGGCCGCGACCGCGGTGATCGACCGGCTGCGAGCGCATGCGCCGCAACGTGTTTCGACGACCAAGGACGCGGGACGCAAGTCCGGTCAGGAGCAGGCTGCCGACCGGCCGGCGACGGTGTCGGTGGGGCAGATGCACCTCGACCACGACTCCTCGGATCGCGAGCACACACCGGTCGATCTACGCCGGCCCCGCATCGCCGACGCGGGCTCGGACGAGGCCGCGCAACGGTTGTGGGAAGAGGCGACCCGCCGCCACGACGAGGTGCTCAGCGCCTACGGCACCTACGAACTCGACCCGGCGCTGCTGCTGAAGTACCCGGCGGTCACCGACGTCACGGTCGAACAGACCCAGACCTTCCACCTCGCGCTCGATGAGGCCACCGCCCTGCGTACCGACGCCTACCCGGGTAACCGCGGTCGCGCCGACGCCTACCAACAGTCCGTGGCCGCACTCCGGCGAGCCTGGATCGCGTGTGAGAAGCACGGACGACGCATCGGCGCGGGCTACCTCGAACCCGCTGACCAGAACGCCCTCGACACCGCACTCAAGCTGTACAACCACGCCGAGGCGAGCAACACCCCGGCCGAGCAGGCCACGTACTACGGGCGCGTTCGCGACATCGTCACCACGATGACCGATCGCGGCGTCCTGCATCCGCCGGAGGCGGCGGTCGCGGAACTGAACGCGGTCACGCGTCGCGCGCTGGAGGCCGGGACCTCCAATGCGTGACGATCAGTAGTGCGCCGCTTTGATGAACTGTCCGTCGAGGGTGTACATGCCTTTCGACGCGTCGACCCTGGCCATCTCGACGCGGATCACGAAATCGGTGTCGTCGTGGAGGTGTGGCTCGGTGACGTCGATGGCGACCGCGCTGCGGTCGTATTCGGGGATCGAGCCGCGCCTCATCGCGTCGTCGCGGACGCGATCGAACAACTGCGGTGAGATCGCGTCGAAGGCGAAGCCGTCCGGGCGGTGGCGTCCCTCCCTGCCGGAGACGTCCGGGAACGTGCCCGGCGCGATGACGATCTGCCCGCTGCGGGCCGGGGTCGTATACCGGACGAGGACACCGCCGCTGTTCTGGATGCTGCTGGCGCTGATGATGGGGGTGTTGTCGGCGATGCCGCGGATCACGAAGTCGTCGAGTACCGGTGCGTTCGGGGCGATCCCGGCGAGCGGCAGTGCGGAGCGGGCGATCGTGAAGGCGGTGTCGAAATCCGCTGGGTCGAAGTACTTCGCGACGGTGCCGTCGGTCCGGGCCTCGATCTCGATGTCGCGGATGAAGGCGTCCCCGGGATCGAACGAGCCGGTGAGGACGACGGGTTCGTTCGCCGTCGGGCGTCGGATCTCGAACCTGTCGAGTCGGGCGTCCGAGACGATGGGGGTGACCTCGGCCTGCATGGAGCCGGCGATGTCGCCCAGCGAACCCGGGTTGATCGTGGCCGCGTCGAAGGTCTTGTCCGCCCGGTCCATGGTGGGCGTCGCGGATGCGTTGGAACCGCCGTCCCAGACACTGATGCTCGTTGCGCGCCCGTTGGAGGGATCGAACACGATGGCCTGGTCGGAGGTCGAGTCGAGGTTGTAGCCCAGGCGCAACACATTTCGGGTTGCGCCGGGTCCGAGGTGGTCGACGATCTCGTCGAGGAGCCGTTGGTGGCGTTCGGCGAGTGAGGCCTCCGCGTCGTCGCGGCCGGGGATGTCGACGGCCGAACCGAAGGACGGCAACGACGGGACCGAGATCGTCCAGCTCTCGGCGACACCGAACAGCAGGGCGGCGGCCGTCACCAGCGTCACCGCCGGGTAGATGACCGCCAACCGGCCGGGATGGTCGTCGAACTCGGGGGTGTCGGTCTGATCGCGCGGCGGCAATTGATCGGGTGGGAGCGTAGTGAACGGGTTCGACGCCAGTGCCTGGAAATGCCCCTTGCTCATCGAGGTGATCCACCGCGCCTCGTAGGCGGTGTCATTCGGCGGGTTGACGGTCGCGGTCACCATCGTGGGCTGCATGTCCTCGGCGGTGAGGGTGCTGCGCGTGAGCGCCCCGACCTCGATCTGCGGGGCGTCCCGGGTGACGCCGCGCCGGAACTCCGGCAGTTCCGAGACCCGCGACGCGCGCGGACTGATCGCGATCCCCAGGACGACCAGCGGAACGCCGAAGAACAGGGCGACCCACCAGGCGTTGAACGCGCCGAGCCCGACGCCGGTCGCCACCAGCAACCCGGCCACGGCGGCGCGGATCAGTCGTCGGCGTGTCCTGCTCGGGAAGGTCGCGCTCATCGGCCGTCCTAGGGTGAGGGGAGCAAGGGCGAAATGCGCCGTCGGCGAAATAGGTGGACTGATCATAATGTCGCCGACCCCGCTCTACCAGGTGCCGCGTACCGTTGTTGCTGACCTGACGGCGCCGCGAGGCCCGACGGGTCTTGTAGTTGGCCGGGAAACGATCAGGAGAAGTGTTTCGGTGGGAAAGCTGACCAACAGCATGTGGCGACTTCTGGGCGCCCAGTCGACTCGCAATCAGTCGAAGTCGCTGAGTGTGATCAAGGAGGCCGAAGCCCACACCGATTGGGCCGCCGAACTCGCCGACGACGCCTTCGTCGGTGAGGCCGAGAAGCTCGACATCGGGTCCAAGCCCGGCGACCGGGCGAAGTTCCTGGCGCTCGTCCGTGAGGCCGCGGACCGCTCGATCAACCTGCGCCCCTTCGACGTCCAGCTGCAGGGCGCGTTGCGTCTTCTCGAGGGCGACATCGTCGAGATGGCCACCGGTGAGGGCAAGACGCTTGCCGGCGCGATCGCCGCGATCGGGCACGTCCTCGAAGGACACCAGGTCCACGTCATCTCCGTCAACGATTACCTCGCCACCCGCGATGCCGAGTGGATGAAGCCTCTCTTCGACGTCTTCGGCATTGCGGTGCATGCCATCTCGGAGAGCTCCAGCCGCGAGGAGCGTCGACGCGCCTACGCCGGCGACGTCACCTACGGTTCGGTCAACGAGATCGGATTCGACGTCCTCCGCGACCAGTTGGCCCTGTCCGAGGCCGACCTCGTCTCACCGAAGCCCGACGTCGCGATCATCGACGAGGCCGACTCGGTACTCGTCGACGAGGCACTGGTTCCGCTGGTGCTGGCCGGATCGACCGAGACCGAGGTTCCCGACCAGGCCATCCACGATGTCGTGTCGCGGATGAAGAAGAAGCACTACGAGGTCGACGCCGAGGGTCGCAACGTGACGCTCACCGACGAGGGTGCGGCCTTCGTCGAGGAGGAGCTCGGCGGCATCAACCTCTACAGCGAGGAGCACGTCGGTTCGACGCTCGTGCACGTCAGTATCGCGATGCACGCCCACTACCTGCTCGAACGCGACATCCACTACATCGTCCGCGACGGTGGGGTCCACCTGATCAACGCCTCGCGCGGCCGGGTGGCCCAGCTGCAGCGCTGGCCGGACGGCGTCCAGGCGGCCGTCGAGCTCAAGGAGGGTCTCGCCCAGACCGACTCGGGCGAGGTCATCGACACCATCACGGTGCAGGCGCTCATCGGCCGCTACCCGAAGGTGTGCGGCATGACGGGTACGGCCCTTGCCGCCGGTGAACAGTTCCGGCAGTTCTACGACCTCCGGGTGTCGCAGATCCCGCCGAACACCGAGAACATCCGCACCGACCTGCCCGATCGCGTGTACGACACCAAGGCCAACAAGGTCGAGGCGATCGTGGCCTACGTCAAGGAGATCCACGAGACCGGCCAGCCGGTCCTCATCGGCACCCACGACGTCGCCGAATCCGAGGAACTCGCGTACTTCTTGGAGAAGGCGGGTGTCCCGTCGGTGGTCCTCAACGCCAAGAACGACGCGCAGGAGGCGAAGATCATCGCCGAGGCCGGTGCACGCAACGCGGTGACGGTCTCGACGCAGATGGCCGGCCGCGGTACCGACATCCGGCTGGGCGGCTCGGCCGATGACGCCGCCGCCCGCGACGCGGTCGTCGAACTGGGCGGATTGTGCGTCGTCGGCACCGGACGGCACGACACCGAGCGTCTCGACAGCCAGCTACGGGGTCGCGCCGGACGCCAGGGCGACCCCGGCACGTCGGTCTTCTTCTCCAGCCTCGAGGACCCGGTCGTCACCAAGAACCTCGCGTTCAAGCGTGATCCGGTGTCGCCCAATGAGGACGGCTCGATGGGCAGCAAGGGCATCGACCTCATCGAGCAGGCACAGCGGATCGCCGAGGGCGTCCGCCTGGAGTTGCACGCCAACACCTGGCGCTACAACAAGCTGGTCAACCAGCAGCGGGACATCATCGTCGACCGGCGGATGAAGATCCTCACCACCGACACCGCCCTCGACGAGCTGGCCGAACTCGAACCGGAGCGCTACGCCGAACTGGCGGGGGAGAAGCCCGCGGAGTCGGGCGACGCGAAGAAGTCGGACGAACCGGCGAAGGCCGACAGCGAGGTCGCCGTCGACGCCGTCCCGCGCGAGGTGCTGAGCCAGGCGGCCCGCGAGATCGTGCTCTACCACCTCGACCGTGCGTGGGCCGACCATCTCGCGTTCGTCTCCGATGTCCGGGCCAGCATCCATCTGCGGTCGCTGGGCAAGGAGAGCCCGCTCGACGAGTTCCACCGGATGATCCTCGCGGAGTTCTCCGATCTGCCCGCCCAGGCGCTCGAGAAGGCCCGGGAGACGTTCCGGGAGGCGAAGATCACCGCGGACGGAGTCGACCTCGGTTCCTCGGATCTGCACCGCTCGACGACGACGTGGACCTACATGGTCCACGACAACCTCTTCTCCTCGGGCGGGGCGAAGACGCTGCAGGGCATCATCGGGATCTTCCGGTGACCGAACCGGAGGCGGCACCCACGCCGGCTCCGGACCGGATCGTGACGGTGCCGAACGCGCTGAGCGTGCTCCGGCTCGTCCTCATCCCGGTCTTCCTCTGGCTGCTGCTCGTCGAGAAGGCCGACGGGTGGGCGTTCGCGGTGTTGATCTTCTCGGGGGTCTCCGACTGGCTCGACGGGAAACTCGCCCGCCTGCTCGATCAGTCCTCGCGGATCGGGGCGCTGCTCGACCCGGCGGCGGACCGGCTGTACATCGTGATCATCCCGCTGGCCTTCGGCGTGCGGGAGTTCATCCCGTGGTGGCTCATCGGCATCATCATCGGGCGCGACGTGCTGCTGTTCGCGACGGCGCCGCTGCTGCGTTCGCGCGGTGTGTTCGCCCTGCCGGTGCTCTACATCGGCAAGGCGGCGACCTTCGCGCTGATGAGCGCGTTCCCCTGGCTGCTCGCCGGACAACTCGAACCGGTGAGCGGCTTCGCCTACCCGATCGGGTGGGCGTTCATGATCTGGGGTGTGGGGCTCTACCTGTGGTCCTTCGTCCTGTACTGGTATCAGACGATCCTGGTGATGCGACACATGCCGTCGCGCCGTCAGGCCGACACCTCGCCAGACAGTAGAGTCTGACGGGAACGAAAGGGGCCCTTGTGACCGACAGCAAAGTGCCAGAAGACCTGCGCTATACCGCAGAACATGAGTGGATCGAGAAGATCGGACCGACGACCGTGCGCGTCGGTATCACCGACTTCGCCCAGGATGCACTCGGCGACGTGGTGTTCGTGCAGCTGCCGGACTCCGGTGCAGAGGTCGCGGTCGGCGAATCCTTCGCCGAGGTGGAATCGACCAAGAGTGTCTCCGACATCTTCGGGCCGTTGGCCGGTACCGTCAGCGCGGTCAACGACGCACTGGACGCCTCGCCGGAACTGGTCAATTCGGATCCGTACGGTGAGGGCTGGCTGGTGGAGATCGAGGCCGCCGACGAGGCGACCCTCGAAGAGCAACTGGGTGATGTTCTCGACGCCGCGGGCTACCGCGCCGTCATCGAAGGGTGAGAGTTCCCGCCGATCCGCCCCGGTGGCTCTGATCGACCTGGCTGATCGCCCCGGTGACGATATGATCGACCGTGCCGGAGTCGACTCGCTCGCCGGTGCGATCGACATGACCGGTACGGTTACGGCAGTGGGAAAGAGGCGTGACGTGAACCAACTTCGCGATCACGCTCCGAGATCTACCCGTCCGCACATGTCATGTAGATTCAACCGGCCATCGTGGCGAGAGCCGATTCCGAACCGACGCGAGACCGCGATCGGGTCCGGAGACGTGGACGGCCGGACAGTGCGGTTGGCCGAACAGTGCGGTGTGCACTGACAGTGCGATTGCACTGACGACGACGAAGGAGAAGTGGTGAGCGAAAACGACAGGGACTTCGAGGCGCCGGTGGAGACCACCTCGGTGTTCCGGGAGGAGTTCATCAATGAACTCGATGCCGGAACCAGCACCTCGAGTGAGCCGGCCGAGACGGGAGTCGAGCGACTCGCTCCCGGGACCGCGCTGCTTGTCGTGAAGCGGGGACCCAACGCGGGATCGCGGTTCCTCCTCGACCAGCCGACGACCTCCGCGGGTCGGCACCCCGACAGCGACATCTTCCTCGACGATGTGACGGTCAGCCGTCGTCACGCCGAATTCCGACTCGGCGACAACGAGTTTCAGGTGGTCGATGTGGGCAGCCTCAACGGCACCTACGTCAACCGGGAGCCCGTCGACACCGCATCGCTGAGCAACGGCGACGAAGTCCAGATCGGCAAGTTCCGTCTGGTCTTTCTGAGTGGCCCGCGCGACGAAGCCGACGCCTGATAAGTCGTGACGGCGTCCACGGCCCCTCGCGGCGAGGGATCGATGTCCATCGGCACGGTCCTCGCCCAGTTGCGTGATGACTTCCCGGACATCACGATCTCGAAGATCCGGTTCCTGGAATCGGAGGGTCTGGTGACCCCGGAGCGGGCGCCGTCCGGCTATCGGCGATTCAGCGAAGCCGACTGTGAACGGTTGCGCTTCGTCCTGACTGCGCAGCGGGACCGTTATCTCCCGCTGAAGGTCATCAAGGAACAACTCGACGCGATCGACAACGGGAACGGTGGCTTCGGTTCCGGCGGGACCGTGGCTCTGTCCACGGCCCGCGGCACCGTCGCACCCGCCACCGATTTCGGCGCGCGCGCCGGTCGCGTGTCCCGGGAGACGCTCATCGAGCGGACGGGCGTCGACTCGGCGTTCGTCACCGAACTGCAGCGCAACGGGCTGCTGACCCCGGGGCCGGCCGGTTTCTTCGACGAAGACGCGGTGCGCCTCGTCGAGGCCGCCGCGGCGCTCGCCAGCTACGGCCTCGAGACACGCCATCTGCGTGCCTTCAAGGTGTCCGCGGACCGGGAGGCCGGCCTGGTCGCCCAGATCGCCAACCCCATCGCCAAGGGCAAGGGGACCGGCGCGCGGGACCGTGCCGAAGAACTCGTCCGCGAGATCGCCGCGCTGTCGGTGACCCTGCACACGCAGTTGGTCAAGGCGGCCGTTCGCGACGTGCTCGACTGAACTCCTTCTCGACCAGCGCACTCCAGGCCCTCGGGTGTTCCCGGCGGCCTGGAGTTGTCGTATCAACCAGCAGCGAGTCGGCCGTCGTCCGTCGTCCGAGCGGTGTAGCGTCGAGGACATCAATCGATCGCCCTACGAGGCGTCTGGGAGGTGCGAGATGAGCGAGATGCGTGTGGTGGGCATCAGGGTCGAGCCCCCGCAGAGTCAGCCCGTGCTCCTGCTCCGTGAGGTGGACGGCGAGCGCTACCTGCCGATCTGGATCGGGCAGAGCGAGGCGGCGTCGATTGCCTTGCGGCAGAAGGGGATCGAACCGCCGCGCCCGCTGACCCACGATCTGATCGTGAATCTCATCCGGGAGTTCGGCCAGACGCTCCTCGAGGTGCGCATCGTCGACATGCAAGAGGGCACCTTCTACGCCGAGATGATCTTCTCCGGTGATCTCCGCGTGTCCGCGCGGCCGTCGGATTCCATCGCCGTCGCGATGCGTGCCGAGGTGCCGATCATCGCCGACGAAGAGGTCCTCGCCGAGGCCGGTCTGCTGATCCCGGAAGAAGAGCCCGAAGACGCCACCGTCGAGTCGGTCGACGAGACCAAAGAAGACGAGGTCGAGAAGTTCAAGGAATTCCTCGACAACGTCTCGCCCGACGACTTCAAGGCCAGCGGCGCCTGACGCGGTTCCGGTCACGGAACGGCAACCGGATGGTCACCGTTTGTCTCAATCTCAACTTGAGGTTGAGCCTCATGGCGCGTCGCATTGATCCGGTGTCCCGCTCGGCATAGCGTCGAACTCGACATCGAGCACCACTCAGGGGCCGATGAAGATGTGATCGGCTGACCCGAGCAGGGCCTGGACCGCGTACTGTGGACGTGGATGTCAGGCATCTGATGCGGCATCCGGTCCGAGCTTTGCGAGGGAGACATCAAGTGGGCGATCGTCCGGTCGACAGTGAAGTGACGTCGAGCGACCCGTCACCCGACCACGCTGTGACCGATCGCCCTGCGGGCCCCACCCAGGGCAGCCTCGAGGAGATCGCACCGGGTCTATTCCCCGACGACACCGTGCCCGACGAACTCGTCGGCTACCGCGTGCCGAGTGCCTGCCAGATCGCCGGCATCACCTACCGCCAGCTCGACTACTGGGCACGCACCTCGCTGGTCGTCCCGTCGATCCGCGGCGCCGCGGGCTCGGGCAGCCAGCGTCTGTACTCGTTCAAGGACATCCTCGTCCTCAAGATCGTCAAGCGTCTCCTCGACACCGGCATCTCGCTGCAGAACATCCGTGTCGCGGTCGACCACCTCCGCCAGCGCGGCGTCGAGGACCTCGCCAAGATCACGCTCTTCTCCGACGGCACCACCGTCTACGAGTGCACCTCCGCCGAAGAGGTCGTCGACCTCCTCCAGGGCGGACAGGGCGTCTTCGGTATCGCCGTCAGCGGTGCCATGCGCGAACTCACCGGCACCATCGCGGACTTCCCGGGTGAACGGGCCGACGGCGGCGTCAGCGAGGCGGCGCCCGAGGACGAACTCGCGGCACGCCGCAAGAACCGCACCCGCCGCACCGGTTAGACCGCATCCTCACGGCACCGGCACGTGATCCTCACGACTCTCCCGATGTCGTCTGGACCAACGCGATGTCGACCTGCGTACACTGGTGCGCGCGTCGCTACGCCGCGGGAGAGCGTCACCGAGCAGTCCAAGGTGACCGCCGAAGGAGCAACACCTCTCCGTCAAACTCTCAGGCACCCGGACCGTGGTGGTGACGGCGTCTCTGGAAAGTGACGACTCGTCGTCCGCCCACGGTGAAAGGTCGTCACGCAGCGCCGCGTGACACCGAATCTCTCAGGCGTCTCCCGGCCACCGGTCGGTGACATGACAGAGGGGGAGGGCGAACCAGCCGGCACCGCGCCGGCGCCTGCGAGAGGTTGCCCTCACCATGCCCTCAGCCGACACGTCGTCAGCGCCAGTCACCTTCGTGGACCGCCACGTCGGACCCGACCCCGACGAGACGCAGCGCATGCTCTCGGTGATCGGTGTGTCGTCCCTCGACGAGCTGGCCCATCGCGTCATCCCTGCGGTCATCGCGGACGAACTCGACTCGAACGTCCTGGGTGCACTGCCGCAGCCGCAGGGTGAGAGCGAGGTGCTCGCCGAACTCAGCGGACTCGCAGCCCGCAACACCGTTGCCCGTTCCATGATCGGTCTCGGCTACTACGGCACCCACACGCCCGGCGTCATCCTGCGCAACGTCCTGGAGAACCCGGCCTGGTACACCGCGTACACGCCTTACCAGCCGGAGATCAGCCAGGGACGCCTCGAAGCGCTGCTGAACTTCCAGACCATGGTCGCCGACCTCACCGGCATGGAGGTGGCGAACGCGTCGATGCTCGACGAGGCCACCGCGGCCGCGGAGGCGATGACGCTGCTGCGGCGCGCGGGCAAGTCGAAGTCGCCGCGTGTCGTCGTCGACGCCGACCTCTTCCCGCAGACCCGCGCGGTGATCGAGACCCGCGCCGAGCCGCTCGGCATCGAGGTCGTCGAAGCGTCCCTCAACCCGGAGCTGCCCGACCGCGGTCTGCCCGACGGTGACTTCTTCGGCGTCGTCCTGCAGGTGCCCGGCGCGTCCGGCCGCATCGTCGACGCCGCCCCGATCATCGACGCCGCCCACGAGCGCGGCGCATTGGTCGCCGTCGGTGGCGACCTCCTCGCGCTGACGCTGATCACGCCGCCGGGGGAGCAGGGCGCCGACGCGTGCTTCGGCACCACCCAGCGTTTCGGCGTGCCGATGGGCTTCGGCGGTCCGCATGCCGGGTACCTCGCCGTCGGTTCGAAGCATGCGCGTCAGCTGCCGGGTCGCCTGGTCGGCATCTCCAAGGACGCCGACGGCAACCTCGCCTACCGCCTGGCGCTGCAGACCCGAGAGCAGCACATCCGCCGCGAGAAGGCCACCAGCAACATCTGTACGGCACAGGTCCTGCTCGCCGTGATGGCCGCCATGTACGCGTCGTACCACGGACCGGAGGGTCTCCGGGCCATCGCGCGCCGCACCCACGACGCCGCGGTCCGCCTGGCGAATTCGCTGGCGGCGGCCGGCTTCTCGGTCGCGCACGCCTCGTTCTTCGACACCGTCGAGGTCCACACCCCCGGCCAGGCCGACGTGATCGTCGCCCAGGCTCGTCGCGAGGGCATCAACCTTCGCCGCGTCGATGCCGACACCGTCTCGATCGCCTGCGACGAAACCACCACCGAGGCCGACCTCGACGGCGTGCTGCGGGCGTTCGGCGCCGGCGGCGTGGAGCCGCTCGGCTTCGCCCAGCCCATCGAGAACCGCACCAGCGAGTACCTGACGCACCCCGCGTTCAACCGGTACCGCACCGAGACGGCGATGCTGCGTTACCTGCGGGCCCTGTCCGACAAGGACATCGCGCTCGACCGCAGCATGATCCCGCTCGGGTCCTGCACCATGAAGCTCAACGCGACCACGGAGATGGAACCCATCACGTGGCCCGGGTTCGCGGGCCTCCACCCGTTCGCGCCCGTCGAGGACACCGTCGGCATCCGCGAGCTCATCTCCACCCTCGAGAACTGGCTCGTCGCCGTCACCGGCTACGACCGCGTGAGCCTGCAGCCGAACGCGGGTTCCCAGGGCGAGTTCGCCGGCCTGCTCGCGATCCGCGGCTACCACCGCAGCCGGGGCGACCTCGACCGCGACATCTGCCTGATCCCGTCGAGTGCCCACGGCACCAACGCCGCGTCGGCGGTCATGGCGGGCATGCGCGTCGTCGTGGTCGGTTGCCGGGAGAACGGCGACGTCGACCTCGAGGACCTGCGGGCGAAGATCGCCGCGAACGAGGGCCGGATCGCGGCCATCATGATCACCTACCCGTCCACCCACGGCGTGTTCGAGCACGACATCCGCGAGATCTGCGGTGCCGTCCACGATGCCGGCGGGCAGGTCTACGTCGACGGCGCGAACCTCAACGCCCTGGTGGGCGTGGCGCGTCCGGGGCACTTCGGCGGCGACGTCAGCCACCTGAATCTGCACAAGACCTTCTGCATCCCGCACGGCGGCGGCGGGCCCGGCGTCGGACCCGTGGCGGTGCGCGAACATCTCGCGCCGTTCCTGCCCGGACACCCCCTCGCCGACGAGCTGCCCGGCACGGCGACCATCGCCGCGGCCCCGTACGGTTCGGCGACGATCCTGCCGATCACCTACGCCTACATCGCGATGATGGGTGCGGCCGGACTGCGTCGGGCGACGCTCACGGCGATCACCGCGGCGAACTACGTCGCCAAGCGTCTCGGCGACCACTACCCGGTGCTCTACACCGGCGAGGGCGGCTTCGTCGCCCACGAGTGCATCCTCGACCTGCGGGCGCTCACCAAGGAGACCGGCGTGACGGTCGATGACGTGGCAAAGCGCCTGGCCGACTACGGTTTCCACGCGCCGACCATGAGCTTCCCGGTGGCCGGCACGCTGATGGTCGAGCCCACCGAGAGCGAGAACCTCGACGAGATCGACGCGTTCTGTGACGCCATGATCGCGATCCGCGAGGAGATCGATCGCGTCGGCAGCGGTGAGTGGCCGGTCGACGACAACCCGCTGCGCGGGGCACCACACACCGCGGAGGCGCTGGTGGGCGAATGGGACCACCCGTATTCGCGCGAGGTCGCGGTCTACCCGCAGGGACTCCCGTCGGCCGGCGCCCGGGCCAAGGTGTGGCCCTCGGTGCGTCGTATCGACGGCGTGTACGGCGACCGGAACCTGGTGTGCAGCTGCGCGCCGATCGAGGCCTACAGCAGCTGACCTGAGTGCACGTGGCTCCGCTCCTCATCTGCTCGTCGAGTAGGTGAGGAGCGCAGCGTCGGGTCATCCACCTGCTCGTTGAGTAGGTGAGGAGCGCAGCGACGAGCCGTATCGAAACGACTCGGGCGTCTGCTATCCGCCCGCGGTTCCCGAAGGTGCCGGCGAGGCCGCAGAGCTCGCCGGCACACTCGTCGGTCCGTAGACGACGCGGTTGATCGCGACGATCGCGCCGTCCTCCGGCGTGGGCATCGGGTCGGGGGTACGCGGGAAGGTGACCGTGGCGGTGGCGGCCGGCATCGGGGCGTCGCCGCGGAAGCCGAGCTCGGTGAGCAGCTGCAGCTGTTCGGGCTGCGAGGCGTAGGAGATGAACTCCGCGACCGCGTCGGCCGCGACGTCGCCGACCTCTGGTCCGGAGAGACGGACGATCGGGTAATCCGCGATCGGCGTCGGCCCGGACGGGATCACCTCGGCCAACTTCGCGGGCTGGTCGGTCCTGGTCATCTGGTACAGCCGCTGCTCGGTGATCGGCACGGCGTGGATTCCGGCCTTCGCCGGGTCGGCGGCATTGGCGATGGCGGTGGCCGCGCCCTGCGGGGTTCCGTCGGGCGAGAGCGGGGCGCCGCCGAGCATCGCCTTGACGCTCGAGGTCACGCGCGGTGACTCGGCGTCGGCGGTGGTCAGCGGGCCGGTCGTCCGCGTCACGCGGGTGGCGACCGCCTGTGCCGCCAGTGCACTCGCGTCGGACTGGGCGCCGATCGGCATCGCCATACGCAACGAGCCCCAGCCCTGCAGGCCGAACTCGGTGAGCGAGGCGTCCCGTTGTTGCAGGAGCGGGACCTGCGACCAGTCGAGCTGGTCGCCGGCGGCCTTGGCCAGTTCGGGCGAGACCGCGAGAACGACAGGCGTCGAGACGAGTGAACGGGAGTTGCCCTCGATCAGATCGGGTTTGGCCGAGGCGAGATCCGCCGACCACACCGACGATTGCGGCACCCAGGCGGCGGGGTAGGCGCCCATGGAGTCGGCTTCCCACTCTCCGGTCAGACCGTCGAGGGTGATCTTCGCGTCGCCGGGCCGGACGGCGATGGTGATGCAATGGTCGCGGACCACCGGCTTCGTGTTCGCGAACGAGGTCGCGATAGCGGCGAGACCGGGTGCGATGTCCGGGTCGGCGATGATCGGTACCGATGTGGCACCTTCGACGCATTGGGCGGCGGCGTCGTCGGCCTGCCGGTTGATGCGATCACCGAGGTCGCGCCAGGTGACGACGATGGCGGCGACGAGCAGGATCGACAGCATTGCGAAGACGACACCTCGGCTGACGCCACGGTTGCGGATGCTCTCCCCGCGGTTCCGATGATGTGCCAACGCCGATGCCCTCCCTGCTCTGAGCGTGCTGTCCCCAGGCTCCACCCGGTCGATGTGCAGCGCAGGGTACGACGATACGCCGTGCCGGTCCATCAGGGACCGGCACGGTCGTATCAGTGCGTCGTGGCCGAGGTGTCAGCCGGCCGCGTTGGCGGCCTTGTACTCGCGGCGACGGCGATGCAGGATCGGCTCGGTGTAACCGCTGGGCTGCGTGGTGCCCTCGAGGATCAGCTCCTTGGCCGCCTGGAAGGCGATGTTGGAGTCGAAATCCGGGGCCATCGGCTTGTAGGCCTTGTCGCCGGCGTTCTGACGGTCGACGACCGGGGCCATCCGCTCGAGCGAGGCGACGATGTCGGCCTCGGAGACGATGCCGTGACGCAGCCAGTTCGCCAGGAGTTGGCTGGAGATACGCAGGGTGGCGCGGTCCTCCATCAGCGCGACATCGTGGATGTCGGGCACCTTCGAGCAGCCGACGCCCGCATCGATCCAGCGGACCACGTAGCCGAGGATCGACTGGCAGTTGTTGTCGAGCTCCTGCTGCTTCTCCTCGTCGGACCAGTCGGTCTTCGCGGCCAGCGGCACGGTGAGGATGTCGTCGACCGAGGCCGGGTCGCGCTTGGCGATCTCGTCCTGACGCTCGAAGACGTCGATCTGGTGGTAGTGCAGTGCGTGCAGGGTCGCGGCGGTCGGGGACGGCACCCAGGCGGTGGTGGCACCGGCCTTGGGGTGACCGATCTTCTGCTCGAGCATGTCGGCCATCAGATCCGGCATGGCCCACATGCCCTTACCGATCTGCGCCTTGTGCTGCAGTCCCGCGTGCAGACCGGTGTCGACGTTGAAGTCCTCGTACGCCGCGATCCACTTCTGCTTCTTCATCTCGGCCTTGCGCACCATGGCGCCGGCCTCCATGGAGGTGTGGATCTCGTCGCCGGTGCGGTCGAGGAAGCCGGTGTTGATGAACACCACGCGCTCCGAGGCGGCCTTGATGCAGGCCTTGAGGTTGACCGTGGTCCGGCGTTCCTCGTCCATGATGCCGACCTTGAGGGTGTTCTTCGGCAGACCGAGGACCTGCTCGACGCGACCGAACAGCTCGACGGTGAAGGCGACCTCGTCGGGGCCGTGCATCTTCGGCTTCACGATGTACACCGAACCGGTCCGCGAGTTCTGCAGACCCTCGCTGCTCAGGCCATGGATGCCGATCAGCGAGGTGACCAGGCCGTCGAGGATGCCCTCGGGGACCTCGTTGCCGTCGGCGTCGAGGATCGCGTCGTTGGTCATCAGGTGACCGACGTTGCGCACGAACAGCAGCGAACGACCGTGGAGGTCGAAGGCGGTGCCGTCGGGAGCGGTGTACTCGCGGTTGCCGTTGAGCACACGGGTGAAGGTCTTGCCGCCCTTGGTGACCTCTTCGGACAGATCGCCCTTGTTCAGGCCCAGCCAGTTGCGGTAGCCGGTGACCTTGTCCTCGGCGTCGACCGCGGCGACCGAGTCCTCGAAGTCCATGATCGTGGTGATCGCGGACTCGACGACGACGTCCTTGATGCCGGCCGGGTCGGTGGAACCGATCGGCGAGGACGGATCGATCTCGATGTCGAGATGAAGTCCGTTGTTGCGCAGCAGGATCGAGGTCGGCGAACCGGCCTCACCGCGGTAGCCGACGAACGCGGCCGGATCGGCCAGCGTCGAGGTTGCGTCACCGTCGAGGGTGACCTGCAGGGCGCCGTCGACCACGGCGAAGGACCGCACGTCGGTGTAGCTGCACTGCTCGAGCGGGACGGCCTTGTCCAGGAAGTCCTTGGCGTAGGCGATGACCTTGTCGCCGCGGACCTTGTTGTACGACGAACCCTTCTCGGCGCCGTCGGTCTCCGGAATCGCGTCGGTGCCGTAGAGCGCGTCGTACAGCGAACCCCAGCGGGCGTTGGAGGCGTTCAGCGCGAAGCGGGCGTTGAGGACCGGCACGACCAGCTGCGGGCCGGCGGTCTCGGCGATCTCGCGGTCCACGTTGTCGGTGGTGATCTGGAAATCGGCGGGCACCTCGGCGAGGTAGCCGATCTCGGTCAGGAAGCTCTTGTAGGCGTCGAAGTCGGCGGAGCCGGGGGTGAGGTCGGCGCCCTTGTGGTCGCGGTGCCAGGCATCGATCTTGGTCTGCAGATCGTCGCGGACGGCGAGCAGCTCGCGGTTGCGCGGGGCGAGATCGGCGATCACCGATGCCGCGCCCGACCAGAAGGCGTCGGCCTCTACACCGGTACCGGGCAACGCCTCGTTGTTGATGAAGTCGTACAGGACGGAAGCGACCTGCAACCCGTTGACGGTGATCCGGTCCGACATGATTGCCTTTCTCGAGCGAATGAAGACGACATCCATGCTACTAGCCGGTAAGGCCGAACCGTACAGGCGTCCTGTTTAGGCGTGGCGGGCGATCTCGGCCAGGTGCGTACACCGCCCCAACACCTCCGCGCGGAGTCGTGTTCCCGTGTCGGCGATCGCCGATTGTTCGCGGACGTACTCGGCTCGTCCGGCGGGGGTCTCGATCGGGACCGGCTCGTATCCCAGGTGGCGTAGGTCGTACGGACTCGCCCGCATGTCGAGGTCACGGGCGCGCAGGGCCAGCTCGAAGCAGTCGACGGTGAGGTCGGCGGGCAGCAGCGGCGCCAGGGTGAAGCAGTGCCGGTAGAGGTCCATGGTGGCGTGCAGGCAGCCCGGTTGTTCGTGGTCGATCTGCGACGCGCGGCTCAATTCGTGCTCGTTGCGCGGCCGGGCCGGCTCGGTGAAGAAGCGGTACGCGTCGAAGTGGGTACAGCGCAACGGCATCTGTTCGACGACCCGGTCGGTACCGGCAGCACCCAGACGCAGGGGGATGTCGTGCCGGGTCTCGTCGGTGCGGTAGACCATGGCCCACTCGTGGAGTCCGAAGCAGCCCAGCCGGGCCGGTCGCGCGGCGGTCGCTCCCAAGAGATCCACGGTTGCCTGCAAGGCGTCGCGTCGTCGCAGGACGTAGTCGAGGCCCACGTGGACGCCGGAGTCGGCTCGTTCGTAACCGCGCAGGGGCAGGAATTCGTCGGCGTCCTCGAGTTGCACGCCGAAACCCGGATGCCAGCGCAGCACGTGGGACGGCCGCGACGAGTAGTAGGTGAACAGGAAGTCGATGACGGGGTGCTTGCCGCCGTTGCGGCGCGCCTCGAGGTACGGGCCGATGAGCGCGTCGACGCGACGCTGGTGGGCGTCACGGCTGGCGCGCCACTCCTGGCCCGTCAACACCGTCTGTTCTTCCACGTGCACGGACATGGTGCTCACACCCGGTGGGTCTCGTCCCGGACGTTGCCGACGAACTCCTCGACGAGGTCGGCGAGCGGGACGATGCCGATCGTGCGGCCGTTGTCGTCCACGACGGCGCCCAGGTGCGAGCTGGTGCGGCGCAGCACGGTGGTCGCCTCGTCGAGGGGCGTGGTGGACGCGATGACCGGCAGCGGACGGATCTTGTCGACACCGATGATGGTGTCCGGGCCGATGTGCTCGTCGAGGATCTCGTCCAGCACGTCCTTCAGATGCAGGTAGCCGGTGAAGGTGCCGTCGGATCCGCGGACCGGGAAGCGGGAGAACCCGGTCTCGCTGACGGCCTTCTCGACGGCGCCGAGCGTCGGGCCGATCCCGCCGGTCGCCGACACCTGAACCTTGACGCTGCGCATCTTCTCGAGGGGGATCATCACCTCGGCGACGGTACGGCCGATGGACTGCAGAGCACGGGTGAGGCGCTCGTGCTCCTCGGCGTCGATGAGGCCTTCCTGCTTGGACTCGCCGAGCATCTGCGCCAGCTCACCCAGCGACACGGTGGACTCGAGTTCGTCCTTCGGTTCGACACGCATCAGGCGCAGCGAGATGTTGGCGAGCCAGTTGTAGAAGGAGATCAGCGGACGCACCAGGCGGATGAACATCAGGTGCATCGGGACCAGCAGCATGGCCGCCGACTCGGGTCCGGCGAGTGCGATGTTCTTCGGCACCATCTCACCGAGCAGGATGTGCAGCACCACCACCAGCGACAATGCGATGGCGAACGAGATCGGGTGCAGCAGTGCGTGCGGCACGTGCGCGAGTTCGAGCGGTTTCTCGATGAGGTGTGCGACCGCCGGTTCGCCGACGCGACCGAGCAGGATCGAACAGATCGTGATGCCCAACTGGGCGCCGGCCAACATCAGCGACAGGTGTTCGCCGGCCTTGATGACGGTCCGTGCGCGAGTCTTGCCGCTCTCGGCCAACGCCTCGAGCCGGTCGCGGCGGGCCGAGATCAGCGAGAACTCGGCGCCGACGAAGAAGGCGTTGCCGGCCAGCAGTGCGAAGGCCAGCACGACAGCCCAGAGGTCACCCATTTCCGGCCTCCGTGTCTCGTGGCTCGTCGTCTCGTGACTCGCCGTCTCGGGGCTTGTCGCCGAGGAACTCGCCGGCCGGGGCCGGTCGAAGTGCGACGACGTCGACGCGTCGGCCGTCCATCTGGGCGACCGTGGCCCGCCAGGTGATGTCGTCACGGGTCTCGGGCATCTCGGGTGAGTCGTCGTCGCCGTCGCCGACCGGGGAGCGGCGGGGAAGGTCGACGACGTCGTCGACCGTGGGGATGCGTCCGAGGCAGTACATGATCAGGCCACCGAGGGTGTCGTAGGGGCCGTCGGGTGCGTGATAGCCGGTCGCGTCGTAGAGCTCGTCGATGCGTAGCAGGCCCGCGCAGAGGTATCCGTTGCCGTCGATGGCGACGTCGGCGCGTTCGTCGTCGTGCTCGTCGGTGACGTCGCCGAGGATCTCCTCGATGAGGTCCTCGGTGGTGACGATGCCCGCGGTGCCGCCGTACTCGTCGATGACGACGCACAGTTCCATGCCGTCGGCCCGGATGCGCTGCATCAGCGCGTCTCCGTCGAGGCTGGCCGGGACGCGCGGCACGCTGCGCGCGATCGAGGTGACCCGCGTGGTGGCCTGACGCTCGGGCGGGATGGTGAAGGCCTGTTTGATGTGGACCACGCCGACGAGGTCGTCGAGGTCGCCGTCGACGACGACGGGGAAGCGCGAGTGCCCGGTGCGAGACGACGCGATCACGAGGTCGCGGACGGTGTCCTCGCGGTCGAGGGTGTCGATGGTGACCCGCGGGGTCATCAGATCCTCGGCGGTGAGCTCACCGAACCGCAGGGAACGGTCCACCAGCGTGGCGGTCTGCTCGTCGAGCGCCCCGCGTCGGGCCGAGTTACGGACCAGCGATACGAGTTCCTGCGGTGAGCGGGCGGAGGCGAGCTCGTCGGTCGGCTCGATGCCGAACCGGCGGACGATCCAGTTCGCGGTGCCGTTGAGTCCCCGGATCGCCCAGCGGAACACCGCCGAGAACGCCGTCATGGGGCCCGATGTGGCCCGGGCGACGGCCAGCGACTTGGCGATCGCGAGGTTCTTCGGGATCAGCTCGCCCAGGACCATCGACAGCGAGGTGGCTATCACCAGCGCGAGGATCAGTGAGGTCGCCGAGGCGACCGACGGGCTCACGCCGGCCGCCTCCAGTGGCGGCTTGATGATGCGGGCGAGGACGGGTTCGGCGATGTAGCCGGTGATCAGGGTGGTGATCGTGATGCCGAGCTGGGCGCCGGACAGCTGGAAGGACAGCGTCGAATGCGCGCGCTGCACCAGCCGTGCGCGCCGATCTCCGCGTTTGGCGACATCCGCCGAGATCGTCGACCGTTCCAGTGCGGTCAGCGAGAACTCGGCCGCGACGAACAGCGCGGTGCCCAGCGTGAGGGCGATGAAGCCGATCAGACTCGCGACGAGTATGAGGATCTCCACGTCACCACCCGCCCGGCAGGGGACGCCCTTCGGCGAAACCGGCGGGCGACTGGACTCCGAGGACGACCTTGTCGTGCAGCTCCCGCAGGTCCCTGGCCCCGGTATAGGTTGCGGTGCTGCGAATCCCGGCACAGATGTGGTCGATGAGGTCCTCGACGCCGGGACGCTCGGGGTCGAGCCGGATCCGAGACGTCGAGATGCCTTCTTCGAAGAGGCTCTTGCGGGCGCGGTCGTACGGGCTGTCGCCGGACGAACGGGCCGCGACCGCCCGCTTCGACGCCATGCCGAAACTGACCTTGTACGGGCCTTGTTCGTCCTCGAGGAGATCGCCGGGTGATTCATGGGTGCCGGCGAACCAGGATCCGACCATCACGTTCGACGCGCCGGCGGCGAGGGCCAGGGCGACGTCGCGCGGATGACGGACACCGCCGTCAGCCCACACCGACGCACCGTGACTTGCTGCCACCCCGGCACATTCGGCCACCGCGGAGAACTGGGGCCGACCGACGCCGGTCATCATGCGGGTGGTGCACATCGCGCCCGGACCGACACCGACCTTGATGATCGATGCGCCGGCGGCGATGAGGTCGAGAGTGCCCTCCGCGGAGACCACGTTGCCCGCCGCGATCGGGACACCGAGGTCCGCGTCGGCGACCGATCTCAGTGCGGTGAGCATCTTCTCCTGGTGGCCGTGCGCGGTGTCCATGACGAGCACATCGGCACCTGCGGCGACGAGGGCTCGGGCCTTGCCCACCACGTCACCGTTGATCCCGACGGCGGCGGCGATCCGCAACTTGCCCGACGCGTCGACGTTCGGCTCGTAGATCGCGTGGCGCAGCGCACCGACACGGTTCAGGACACCCGCCAGCCTGCCGTCGGCGTCGACGAGTACGGCGACTCCGAGGTGGAGGTCGCCGAGTTCGTCGAACACCTCGCGCGGCGGGGTCTCGACGGGCAGCGTGACGATGTCGGGATCGAGTACGTCACGGACCCGGGCGAAACGGTCGACGTCGCGGCAGCGCTTCTCGGTGACGACACCGACCGGGCGTCCGTCCTCGACGACGACCGCGACGCCGTGGGATCGCTTGGGGATCAACGCGACCGCGTCGGTCACCGAATCCGACGGGGTGAGCGTGACCGGGGTGTCGGCCACGAGGTGGCGCGACTTCACGAACGCGATCGACGACGCGGCGGCCTCGATGGGGAGGTCCTGCGGGAGGACCACGAGTCCGCCGCGGCGCGCGACCGTCTCCGCCATGCGCTTGCCCGCGACGGCGGTCATGTTCGCCACGACGATCGGGATGGTGGTCCCGCTGCCGTCCGACGTCGACAGGTCGACATCGAATCGCGAACTGACATCAGACCTGTTGGGGACGATGAAGACATCGTCGTAGGTCAGGTCGTGGGTCGGCCGATGGCCTTCGATGAATCGCACCGGTTCTCGCAGGCTCCTATTCGGTCACTTCCGAGCGGTCGCCGCTCCACAGGGTGTGGAAGGTGCCTTCCTTGTCGACGCGCTGATAGGTGTGGGCGCCAAAGAAGTCGCGCAGACCCTGGGTGAGGGCGGCGGGCAGGCGCTCGGCGCGCAGGGCGTCGTAGTAGGACAGCGACGAGGCGAAGGCCGGCACCGGGATGCCCAGCAGGGTGGCGGTGGACACCACGCGGCGCCAGCTGTCGATGCCGACCTCGACCGCTTCGCGGAAGTAGGGGGCGAGCAGCAGGCTGGGCAGCTCGGGATCGTCGGCGTAGGCCTCGCGGATGCGGTTGAGGAACTGCGCGCGGATGATGCAGCCGCCGCGCCAGATGGTGGCCAGCGATCCGCGGTCGACGTTCCAGCCGTATTCGGCGCTGCCGGCGGCGATCTGGTCGAAGCCCTGGGCGTAGGCGACGACCTTGGAGGCGTAGAGCGCGGTCTTGATGTCGGCGATGAACTGCGCCTTGTCGGTGGGCGCGCCACCGAGGTTGCCCGAGGACAGGCCGCGGGCCGCGACGCGCTGGTCGGTGGCGCTGGACAGGGCGCGGGCGAAGACGGCCTCGGCGATGCCGGTGGTCGGGATGCCCAGGTCGAGTGCGGACTTCACGGTCCAGCGGCCGGTGCCCTTCTGGCCGGCGGCGTCGACGATGACATCGACGAGGGGCTTGCCGGTCTCGGCGTCGACCTGGCTGAGCACGTCTGCGGTGATCTCGATGAGGTAGCTCTCGAGCTCGGTGCCGTTCCACTCGCGGAAGACGTCGGCGATCTCGGCGACGGGCATGTCGAGGGCCTTGCGCATCAGGTCGTAGGCCTCGCCGATGAGCTGCATGTCGGCGTATTCGATGCCGTTGTGGACCATCTTGACGAAGTGGCCGCTGCCGTCGGGGCCGATGTGGGTGCAGCAGGGTTCGCCGTCGACCTGGGCCGCGATCGACTCGAGCAGCGGGCCGAGCGACTCGTAGGACTCGGCGGGTCCGCCGGGCATGATCGACGGGCCGTTGAGGGCGCCTTCCTCGCCGCCGGAGATGCCGGCGCCGACGAAGTTCAGTCCGCGTGCCGACATGGCGGCTTCGCGGCGGATGGTGTCGGTGTAGAGCGCGTTGCCGCCGTCGATGATGATGTCGCCGGGCTCCATGGCGTCGGCGAGTTCGTTGATCACGGCGTCGGTGGCGTCGCCGGCCTTGACCATGATCAGCACGCGCCGCGGACGCTCGAGGGCGGCGACGAATTCGGCGACCGTCTCGGTCCGGATGAAAGTGCCGTCGCTGCCGTGGTTGGCGAGCAGCGCGTCGGTTTTGGCGACGCTGCGGTTGTGCAGCGCGACCGTGTACCCGTGACGGGCGAAGTTACGCGCGATGTTCGAACCCATGACGGCCAGACCGGTGACGCCGATCTGAGCTTTCCCGGAAGGTGACGATGCCTCGACGTTGTTCATGCCCGACAGCCTATTGCCTCACGATCCGATAGGGCGATCTGCCTCACCGTTCGGGCCACGCGCGAAAAGTGTTCACCCGGCCGGTTCGGACGACTCAGAACGCCGACATCAGGCGGTTGAGCTCGGTGAGCCAGGGGATCGCGACCGCGAGGGTCGGCAGCACCAGGATGGCGGCGGCGGTCGCGTAGGCGCTGACCGCGATCCAGCGGGCGGGACGGTCGTCGCGCAGACGGTGGACGCGGGTGAGGGTGGTCGGCCCGCCGACGGCCATCGCGCCGCGGGGAGCGACCGCGTCGGCGCAGGCGACGAGCGCACGGCCGAGGGTGGTGGGAGCGGTGGCTCGGACGGCCTGGTCGTCGGCGAGGGCTTCGACGAGCAGTTCGGCGGCGCCGAGAGCGGAACTCGAGCGGACGAACCGCGGGAATGCCTCGTGCAGGGCGATGAACGCCTCGAGGACGAGGTCGTGCCGGGCCCGCAGGTGCGCGCGTTCGTGGGCGATGACGGCGATGAGCTCGTCGCGGGTGAGGCGGTGGACGACGCCCTCGCTGACGACGACGCGCTGGCGCAGGCCGGGGAGGCAGTAGGCGAGCGGTTGTTCGACGTCGATCATCCGGACGTCGCGGGCATAGAGCGGGTCGTCGGCGTCGGTCCGGTCGCAGCGGTCGAGGATGTCGATCAGCTGGCGGTGGGCCTTGCGGCGGGCACGGGTGCGCAGTCCGACGCGGATCGTCGTGTAGAAGAGGCGGGCGCCGACCAGCAGGGTGAGGATGAAGACGCCCACGCAGGCCAGCCAGAGGGGGAGACCCAGGCGGTCGATCTCGTGCAGCGGATGCGTCGTCGGCGTGCCGTCGGCCCCGATCACCAGCAGGTTGGCGGCGATCGCCAGGCCACAGCTGAACGCCGACAGCACGGCGGCGAGTGCGATGGCCTGCCACAGCGTCATCGCCGCGCGTGGCGCTCGGATCGGCCATCTGGCCCGGGACAGTGCCTCGGGTACGGGTCCGGCGAGCACCAGGCTGACGATGCCGAAGAGCAGGGCGGTCATCCGGTGGGCTTCCTCAGGGGTGGGCTGTTGGGGGTTGTGCCGCGAATCTAACCGGTGTCGCGGGTTCCTCGGGCGGCTTCGAGTTCATCGAGAGCATGACGTAGGGCCGCGGCCTCGTCGGCACCGACCCGTCCGACGAACGAGACGAGGGCTGCGTGCCGCGAGCCGGGGGCGTCGGCCTCGCTGAGGGCGTCGACCATCAGACTCGCGACGAGGTCCTCGCGGGGGTGGGTGGGGACGTACTTGTGGGCGCGGTCGTCGCGGATCTGGGTCACGAGGTTCTTCTTCGCGAGACGCTGCAGGACGGTCATGACCGTCGTGTAGGCGAGAGAGCGATCCTGGGAGAGTTCGGCGTGTACCTGCCGGACGGTCTTCGGTTCGGAGCCCGCCCACAACGTGTCCATCACCGCGCGCTCGAGGTCGCCAAGCCCATTCATCTTTCGCATTTTACTGCTGTGCCTCCCGTTGTGCGCCCCTCGGCTCACGTATTGCTTCGATTATCGCGTCCGCGCCGGCGATCTCGCCTCTCACGTGGCCTTTCACCCGAGCCCTTGACACGTTGGTAAGGCTAGCCTACATTAAGTGTCACGTCGGACCGCGCGAGAGTCCTGAGGGCTGCAGAGACCCCCGGTCCACGCCACGAAAGGTCCCGCATCTCATCGAGGTGCGGGGCCTTTCGGTTTGTCTGGACCGACAACGTCGGGGGCGGCATCGGTGTTCCCGGGTCGGTATCGCCAAGGCCGGACGGGCGTGCCAATCTTGACGCCATGACTGCGAACAGTGCGGACGAGATCCTCAAGAACTCCTTCGGCAAGGGACTCGACGGCGTGCTCGGACTCGAGGTCGTCGAGGCGGGTCCGGATCGGATCGTCGCCACCATGGAGATCACCGAGAGCCACCACCAGCCGTTCGGGATCGTCCACGGCGGTGTCTACTGCGCGGTCGGCGAGAGCGTGGCGAGCATGAGCGGATTCCTCTGGCTCCAGGACACGGGTATCGGAGGGACCGCGGTCGGCGTCAACAACAACACCGACTTCCTCAAGTCGGTCAGCGCCGGCACGGTCACCGCGACGTCGACACCGATCCATCGCGGTCGGCGTCAGCAGCTGTGGGCCGTCGACATGGTGGACCAGGACGGCACGCTGCTGGCCAAGACGCAGGTGCGTCTCCAGAACATCGAAGCCCGATAAACGGTCGGTCTCCGGCTCCCGGGCCCCGGCTCCCGTGGGCCGTTCGAGTGGGCACGGTCTGACCCCCGACGACTGAGCCACACGGTCACCGGTCCACCGTCATCCGTCGGCGAGCCGAGGTCTGCTCGGCGTGGCAGGATGACTCCACCAACAACCACGACCACCCGTCGGCCATCTGCGAGGAGCGAACCCGGTGCGACTGTCGCCGCATGAACAAGAACGGCTGTTGATCTCATACGCGGCCGAACTCGCGCGACGGCGGCAGGCCCGCGGCCTCAAACTCAACCATCCCGAGGCGGTCGCGCTCATCACCGACCACGTCCTCGAGGGTGCCCGCGACGGTAGGTCGGTGGCCGAGCTCATGACCTCCGGCCGTGAAGTGCTCGGACGCGACGACGTGATGGACGGCGTGCCCGAGATGCTGCACGACGTCCAGGTCGAGGCGACGTTCCCGGACGGCACCAAACTGGTGACCGTCCACGACCCGATCGCCTGAACACCGCTCCGCCAACCGATCTCCAGCTGCCGAAGAGAGGCCGAGATGTCGGGTACGCCACCCACCGCCACACGCTCCTCGCTCGTCCCGGGCGAGGTGCTCCCCGCCGAGGGCACCATCGAGCTCAACGCCGGCGCCGACGTCGTCGAGCTGACCGTCGTCAACTCGGGTGATCGCCCGGTGCAGGTCGGCAGCCACGTCCACTTCCCGCAGTCCAACCCCGCGCTCGACTTCGACCGCGTGCTCGCGCACGGACGACGCCTCGACATCCCGGCCGGCACCGCGGTGCGGTTCGAGCCGGGCATCGAGATGACCGTCGGTCTGGTGCCGCTCGGGGGAACACGTGAGGTGTACGGGATCTCGATGGATCCGCCGGGTGCATGCGGGCCGGTGGGCTCGTCGGCACCCGGAACCGACGCCGACGGGAGCAAGTGAGATGGCCATACTCGGACGCGACCGTTACGCGCAGCTCTTCGGTCCCACGACCGGCGACCGGATCCGGCTCGCCGACACCGATCTGCTCATCGAGGTCACCGACGACCTCTCGGGTGGCCCCGGCCGTGCGGGCGAGGAGGCGGTCTTCGGCGGCGGCAAGGTGATCCGCGAGTCGATGGGCCAGAGCCGGGCGACCCGCGCCGACGGGGCACCCGACACGATCATCACCGGCGTCGTGATCCTCGACCACTGGGGAATCATCAAGGCCGACCTGGGCATCCGGGACGGACGCATCGTCGCGATGGGCAAGGCCGGCAACCCCGACACGATGGACGGCATCCACCCCGACCTCGTCATCGGACCGTCGACCGAGATCATCGCCGGCAACGGCAAGATCGTCACCGCCGGCGCCATCGACTGCCACGTGCATTTCATCTGCCCGCAGATCATGGACGAGGCGCTCGGCAACGGCATCACGACCCTGATCGGCGGCGGTACCGGTCCGGCCGAGGGTAGCAAGGCCACCACCGTCACACCGGGCGCCTGGCATCTCGCATCGATCCTCGCCGCGACCGACCACTGGCCGATGAACATCGCCCTGCTGGGCAAGGGCAACACGGTCAGTCCGGCCGCGATGCACGAGCAGATCCGCGCGGGCGCCTCGGGTTTCAAGTTGCACGAGGACTGGGGGAGCACCCCCGCCGCGATCGACGCCTGCCTGAGGGTCGCCGACGAGACCGGGGTGCAGGTCGCCCTCCACTCCGACACCCTGAACGAGGCGGGCTTCGTGGAGAGCACGCTCGGCGCGATCGCCGGACGCAGCATCCACGCGTACCACACCGAAGGTGCCGGCGGCGGCCACGCGCCCGACATCATCACGGTCGCCGCGTACCCGAATGTGCTTCCGTCGTCCACGAATCCAACCCGGCCGCACACCGTGAACACTCTCGACGAACACCTCGACATGCTGATGGTGTGCCATCACCTCAACCCGACGGTGCCGGAGGATCTGGCCTTCGCGGAGAGTCGGATCCGTCCGTCGACCATCGCTGCCGAGGACCTGCTCCACGATCTCGGTGCGATCTCGATGATCGGCTCGGACTCGCAGGCGATGGGGCGGATCGGCGAGGTGGTCCTGCGGACCTGGCAGACCGCACACGTCATGAAGCGCAAGCGCGGTGCACTTCCCGGTGACGGACGCGCCGACAACCATCGTGCCCGGCGGTACATCGCCAAGTACACGATCTGTCCGGCCGTCGCGCACGGCTTCGACGACGAGATCGGCTCGGTGGAGGTCGGCAAACTGGCCGACCTGGTCCTCTGGGACCCGGCATTCTTCGGCGTCCGGCCCGATCTGGTGATCAAGGGCGGCGCGATCGCGTGGGCGGCGATGGGCGACGCGAACGCGTCGATCCCCACCCCGCAGCCGGTCCTGCCGCGCCCGATGTTCGGCGCCGCACCGAAACTGGCGGCCGCCACGTCGGTGAGTTTCGTCGCTCCCGGCGCAGACCCCGACCTCGCCGAGCGGATCGGCGTCGACCGTCGTCTGGTCCCGGTCAAGAACACCCGCGGCGTCGGCAAGGCCGACATGGTGAACAACGACGCGTGCCCGACGATCGAGGTGGACCCCGACACGTTCACGGTGAAGGTCGACGGCGAGGTGTGGGATGCCGAGCCTGTGTCCGAACTGCCGATGGCGCAGCGATACTTCCTGTTCTGATGTCCGACCGTCCTCCGATGCAGTCCTCGCCCGCGCACGCTCCACTGGCGATGATGTTGTCGCTGGCCGACTCCCGGCTGCCTGTCGGCGGGCACGTGCACTCCGGCGGTGTGGAGCAGGCGATCGCCGACGGATTCATCCGTACGGCAGCCGATCTCGCGGATTTTCTGTACCGCCGTGTGACGACGAGTGGTCTCGTCGCGGCCTCGATTGCCGCCGCGGTGACCGACGGGGTACTCGAAGTCGCTGCGGCACAACGTGAGATGGATGCCCGCACACCGTCGGCCGCAGCCCGGAAGGCGTCGCTCGCGCAGGGTCGCGGAATGGTCCGGCTCGCCCGCCGGATGTTCCCCGACCATGACTGGTCGGCACACAAGCCGACGACGCATCTTCCGGTGATCAGCGGATCGATCGGTGCGGCGTCGTCGCTGTCGGGATTCCACACCGCACTGGTCCTCGTGTACACGACGATGAGCGGGTCGGCGACCGCCGGCCAACGCCTGCTCGCGCTCGACCCGGCGGATGTCTCGATCATGATCGCCGAACTCGGCGCCGAGTGTGAACGCGTTGCGGCGGAGGCGGCGGTGGGCCTCGCCGACCTGTCGGACCCGATCCTCGACATCTTCGCCGAACGCCATGAGCGGCAACCGATGCCGCTCTTCATGTCCTGACCAACCCAGTTCTGCAGGTACCTGCCTGCACGTCCCGATCAAGAGGAGTCAACGATGCCCCCGCATCTCATCGACGGGCAGCCCCACAGCCACGACCACGACCGGCCCCGGCGTAAACGCGAACCCGGTGAGGCGCTGCGCATCGGCGTCGGCGGTCCCGTCGGGTCCGGCAAGACCGCGTTGGTCGCCGCGCTCTGCCGCCAGCTGCGCGACGAACTGTCGGTGGCCGTGCTGACCAACGACATCTACACCACCGAAGACGCGGACTTCCTGCGCCGCAACGCGGTTCTGCCCGACGAGCGGATCACCGCCGTGCAGACCGGCGGATGCCCGCACACCGCGATCCGCGACGACATCACCGCCAACCTCGACGCCATCGACGACCTCGTCGAGGCCAACCCGCCGCTCGACCTCATCCTCGTCGAATCCGGTGGTGACAACCTCACCGCGACCTTCTCGACGGGCCTGATCGACGTCCAGATCTTCGTGATCGACGTGGCCGGCGGCGACAAGGTCCCCCGCAAGGGCGGTCCGGGCGTCACCTTCTCGGATCTGCTGGTGATCAACAAGACCGACCTGGCCGAGCGCGTCAACGCCGACCTCGGGGTCATGCGGCGCGATGCCGACAAGGTTCGCGAGGGGCGGCCGACGGCGATGATCTCGCTGACCGAGGACCCGGCGGCGACCGACGTGCTCGCCTGGGTTCGCGAGCAACTCGCCGCACCCGTGACGACCGGGTAGCGATGCGCACCGACGTCGAGATCATCGCGACCGCCGACCGCGGTGTGCGGCACAGCGCGACCGGTGGTCTCGCCGTCCGGGTGACCTCGCCCGGCCACGCCCAGCTGATCGGCACCGCGGCCACACCGCTGGGCGGCGACGAGATCACGGTCCGCATCCGGGTGGAGCCCGGTGCGCACCTGAGCGTGGGTAGCGTCGCCGCGACCATCGCGTTGCCCGCACGCGACCGGCCGGACTCCCGCGCGCGTTGGGAGATCGAGGTGGGTGCGGGTGGCCGCCTGCGCCTCGATCCGCAGCCGACCGTGGTCGCCGGCGGCGCGATCCACACCTCGGACATCGTCGCCGACGTCGACCCGAGCGCGGTTCTCGATCTGTACGAACATGTGCAGATCGGCCGGTCAAACCAGATCGACGGGGCCACCACCACGGATCTCGACCGGATCGAGCGTGACCGCACCGGCGGCTGGACCGGCGGTCTGCGGGTCTCGGTCGGCGGTGAGGTGTGGCTGGCCCATCGCGTCGCCTTGGGTGCGTCGACCCCGGCCGCCGCGATCGGTCATCGTGCCATGAGCAGCGTCTTCCGCTACCCGGACGATCGCGCCGAGGAAGTACTCCCGAGCGAGTTCGCGGCCCGCCTGCGGTTGACGGGCGAAGCGACCCTCACCAGTGCGCTCGGTGCGTCGGTGACGGCCACGCGCCGCCTCACCGACGCGCTGGACGCAACAGCGCTGGTCCCCAACGGATAGGGGACCAGCGCTGTTGTAGGTCTGTCGGTGTCGGCGTCAGCTGGCCGCTTCGGACTCCTTGCCGACGGCGTCCTTGCCTTCGGTGGGTACCGATCCCGACGCGTCGGTGGCCTTCGAGTCGACCGTTCCGGTGTCGGTCTTGGCGGCCTCGGCGTCGGGCTCGCTGCCGTTGCCCTCCGCGGCCTGCTTCTCCAGCGCCGACAACTGTCCGATCGCCGTGCGCGCGTACACCTGCTGTTCGGTGACGGCGAGCTGCGAGCGGCCTCGGGTGGTGAAGGCGAAGAACCAGTTGATCAGCGTGTTCAGGCGGTTGCGGAACCCGACGAGGTACACGAGGTGCAGCGCGAGCCAGCCGAGCCACGCGAAGTAGCCCTCGGTCTCGAACGGCTTCTTGAAGCCCGGGACCGGAACCTGCATCACCGCGGAGTACCGCGAGATGGTGGCCATCGACCCCTTGTCCCAGTAGCTGAACGGCTTGCGCTGGTCCGGCGTCTGACCCTTGAGTTCGGCCTTGATCGCGTCCGCGGCGTACCGACCGCCCTGGATGGCGCCCTGGGCGACACCGGGCACGCCGTCGACGGCCATCATGTCGCCGACGACGAAGACCTCGGGGTGACCCGGGATCGTCAGGTCCGGTCCGACCTTGACGCGGCCGGCGCGGTCGAGTTCGACGCCGGACTGTTCGGCGAGCTGCTGGCCGAGCGGGCTGGCCTGGACACCGGCCGACCACACCTTGCACTGCGACTCGATACGGCGGGTGGTGCCGTCCTTCTCCTTGACGACCAGGCCGTCGTAGTCGACGTCGACGACCATCGCGTTGAGCTGGATCTCCACGCCCATCTTCTCCAGACGGGCTGCGGCCTTGCCGCCGAGCTTGGGGCCGAACGGGGGAAGCACTGCCGGCGCGGCGTCGAGGAGGATCACCCGCGCCTCGGTCGGATCGATGTTGCGGAACGCGCCCTTGAGGGTCTTGTCGCTCATCTCGGCGATCTGGCCGGCGAGCTCGACACCGGTCGGGCCCGCACCGACGACCACGAAGGTGAGAAGTTTGGCGCGCTCGGCGGGGTCGTGGGACAGCTCGGCCTGCTCAAAGGCACCGAGGATGCGGCCGCGCAGTTCGAGGGCGTGGTCGATCGTCTTCATACCCGGCGCGTACTCGGCGAAGTGGTCGTTGCCGAAATACGACTGGTCGGCACCGGCCGCGACGATCAGGTCGTCGTACGGGGTGACCGTGATGCGCTCGAGGAGTCGCGAGGAGACGGTCTTGGCCTCGAGGTCGATGTCGAAGACGTCGCCCATGAGAACCGAGGTGTTCTTCTGCTTGCGCAGGACGACGCGAGTCGCCGGGGCGATCTCGCCCTCGGCGACGATGCCCGTCGCGACCTGATAGAGCATCGGCTGGAAGAGATGGTGGGTGGTCTTGGCGATCAGCGTCACGTCGACGTCGGCCTTCGCCAGACGCTGGGCGGCGAACAATCCGCCGAAGCCGGAGCCGATGATGACCACTTTCCTGCGGTCGGTGGCTGCTACGGCGGGGGCCTGGGCGGCGGGGCTGCTCATCTCCAGACATCTCCTTCTCGCTCGATGGGGGACGGACTGTGCTCCGATACCGTGCGGGTTCGTGTCGTCACGTGGCCGAACCGCGTGCGACGGGGATCGAGGCAAAACCGTACTTGCCCACAACGGTAGTCAATGATGCGCGACCGGGCGCGACCAGGACGGCGTGGCGCGATGCCATGAGCGGGGTCACGGCCGCCCCGATGGTGCCGCCCCACGGTCAGGCGGTCAGGTCGCTCGCCGATGACCAGCGCAGAGATCGTCGCTGCCATTCGGTCTTGAGGATCTGGTACTCCACCTCGTACCGATCGGGACCGAGATGGAGTGGGTGTGTCGGCATGCCTGTTCCAACGGTTTCGTCACCCACATGGATTCCCGACAGCGTCATGCCGAGTTTCTCCATGACCCGCCGCGAGGGCATGTTGCCCGCGACGGTGCTGGCGAAGACACGTTCGGTGTCGAGATGGTCGAAGGCGAAGGCCATGAGGGCGAAGGCGGCCTCGGTGGCCAGGCCCCGGCCCCATACCGTTCGGCGGAGGCGGTAGCTGAGCTCGAGTTCGGGGCGTCGGCTGTGTCGCGGGGTCCGCAACGACGCCCAGCCGAGGAATGCTTCGGTGGCCGGATCGCACAGCACCCAGGTGCCGGTTCCGTACATCCGACGCTCGGACTCGGCGCGCGGGACCACCCAGTCCTCGATGACGGTCCGTGGGGTCGGGGTGCCACCGCTGACGAAGCGCATGACCTCGGGATCGCTGTCGAGGTGGACGAGGTCGTCGATGTCCATCGCAGACACCGGGCGCAGACGTGCCCGTGCCGTGTCGATGTTCACCCGAGGCCCCTCACTGCCCGACTCGAGCCCGCGAATCGCGCGGGCACACCCTCTGGCGAGACACACCCGCGGCGACTGCCTGCCTGCGCATCTCTGCCGTTCCCCCGGGGGCGAGTCTACGGTCTCGACACGGTCGGTACCGCAGTACGCGGTGGGCGTGTCCCGCCGTTAAGGTTGCTGCCGTGGCTTCTGAACCCTCTGCACCGGATTACGTCCTCGAGATCCCCGTCCATCTCCGATGGGGCGACATGGACATCAACAATCACATCAACAACGTGCAGATCTCGCGCCTCTTCGAAGAGGCGCGCGTCCGTTCCTTCCACGAATGGATCTCCGACGGGCCGCGGAACTTCTCCTTCCTCGTGGCACGCCAGGACATCGAGTTCTCCGCGCCCGTCCACTACTCCACCCACCCGGTGATCATCCGTTCGTGCATCGGGCGGGTCGGTCGTTCGTCGTTCACGATGGCGCTGCGCCTGTTCGACAAGGAGGGTGTCCTCTGCGCGACGGCGGAGACGACGCTGGTGGTCGTCGACCCCGCGGTCGGTCGGCCGACCCCGATCCCGGATCAGCTGCGCGAGGTCCTCCACAACAGCCTGGGCGAACCGGTGAAGTTCCATTCGGCACGCGCCGACACCGCGGGCTGACCGCGTCTGGTGCTCATCCTTCATCGCGCCGAGCGCACCGACACCCTCGCCGATGCGTTGGCCGGGGTGTTGGCCACGCCGCTCGACGATCCGATGCGTACCGAGATCATCTCGGTGCCGGCAGCCGGCGTCGAACGCTGGCTCGCCCAGCACCTCGCCCGCCGGCTCGGTTCCGGCCCCGCGCTGTCCGACGGCATCGCGGCCAACATCGACTTCACCGGTCCGGGACGGCTGGCGGACGCGATCTCGGCGGCGGTCCTCGCCGGGGAACGCTTCACCGGCGACACCCCGTTGTCGACCGGAAATCCATGGCGCGCTGCGGAATTGACCTGGCCGGTCCTCCGGGTCCTCGATGAACGGATCGACGACCCGGAACTGACGGTCATCGCGCGGCACATCGGTGCGGGCGACGACGCGTCACCCCGGATCGGCCGCCGCTATGCCACCGCGCGACACCTGGCCGAACTCTTCGAGCGATACGGGCGGTCCCGTCCCTCGATGATCGCCGGTTGGGCGGCGGGCGACGATCTCGACGGCGCGGGTGGACCGCTGCGGGACGACCTGGCCTGGCAGGCCGGGTTCTGGCGTGCCGTCCGAGCGGAGATCGGGCAGCCCCATCCGGCGGAGGTCCTGGGCGAAGTGTGCGACCGGCTGCGGTCCGACCCCGGGGTCGCCGACCTTCCCGGCCGCCTGTCGGTGTTCGGCCCGACCCGGATCACCGAGTCGTTCCGCAACATCGTCTCCGCGGTGAGCGTGCATCACGACGTCCATCTGTTCGTCCCGCACGCGAGTCCCCATCTCTGGGACGAACTCCGAGCCGCCTCCGGGGGCGAGTCCGCCGGGGCAACGCCCGGCGTGAGCGTACCGCCGCGTCGACGCGAACGCCCGGTCCCCGAACTCCGGAACCCGTTGCTGGCCGGGCTGTCCCGCGACCTGCAGGAACTGCAGCTGCGGCTTGACGACATCGTCGACCGTGACGTCCACCATCCACCCGACACACCGCTGCCCGACACGCTGCTGGGTGCCCTGCAGGCGGGTATCCGCGACGACGCGGGGACCGTCGACGACTCGGGTGCGGCACCGTCGGCCGAGTTCGCCGACGACGGGTCCGTCGAGGTGCACGCATGCCACGGTCCCGAGCGCCAGATCGAGGTGCTCCGCGACCGGTTGCTGCACCTCTTCGCCGACGACCCGACCCTCGAACCCCGCGAGGTCCTGATCATGTGCCCCGACGTCGAGACCTTCGCCCCGCTCATCCGGGGTGCCTTCGGTCAGGCCGGATTGCCGCACCCGGCCTTCGATCTGCGTGTGCGCCTCGCCGACCGCGGGGTTCGTCACGTCAACCCGGTCATCGACACCGTCGTCGGCGTGGTCGAACTCGCGGCCGGCCGGGTGACCGCGGGCGACGTCCTCGATCTCCTCGACACCGAACCCGTCCGGACCCGATTCGCGATGACCGACGACGACCTGGATCTGGTCCGGGAATGGCTGGGCCACAGCAATGTCCGCTGGGGACTCGGCACGGCCGAACGCGCCCGGTTCGGTCTCGAGCGTTTCCGTCAGGGGACCTTCGACGCCGGTCTGGACCGCATCGCGCTCGGCGTGGTCGCCGAGGAGACCGACGACGAATGGCTCGGCACCGCACTGCCTCTCGCAGGTGTGGAGAGCACCGGTATCGACCTGGTCGGCCGACTCGACGAGTTCCTCGACCGCCTCGGACGCGTACTCGCCGAGCTGACCACCACCGCACCCGCTCATCGGTGGGCGCAGACCCTCGTCGAGGCGGTCGGCTCGCTCACCGCGACCGCACCCGCCGACGACTGGCAACGCGCACAGGCCATCCGGATGCTCGAGGACGCCTTCGGCGACACCGAGGAGGTGTTGCGTCTCGCCGACGTCCGCGACCTGCTGTCCGCCCTGATCGCGGGACGTCCCACCCGGTCGAACTTCCGGACCGGCGAGCTCACCGTGTGCACGATGGTCCCGATGCGTTCGGTGCCCCACCGCGTCATCGTGTTGCTCGGCATCGACGCCGAGGTCTTCCCGCGTGTCCAGCGCATCGACGGGGACGACGTACTCGGTGTCGATCCGCTGGTGGGAGAACGCAACCCGCGGGACGAGGACCGGCAGTGCTTCCTCGACGCGATCGGTGCGGCGCAGGACAACCTGCTCGTGTTCTACAGCGGCGCCGACCCGGTGTCGGGGCGGCACATCCCGCCCGCCGTGGTGGTCAGCGAACTGATCGACACCCTCGACGGGCTCACCGGGCCGGACCGGCCGACGATCGTGCGTCGACATTCCCTGCACGGCTTCGATGCCCGCAACTTCGTCGACGGCGGTGTCCCCGGCATCACCGGACCGTTCAGCCACGACGCATCGCTGCTCGCCGGTGCCGAGGCACTGCGCCGTCCGGCCGATCCGGTCGTCCCCGCGGCCCGGGAGACCCTCCCCGCACCCGAGCCGAGCCCCGAGCTCGCCGACATCGACCTCGCGTCACTCATCGACTTCCACGTCGACCCGATCACCGCCTTCGTCCGCCAACGGCTCGGCGCCCGGATCCCCGACGACGAGACGCCGCACGACGACCAGCTCGACGTCGAGCTCGACCCGCTCGACAAGTGGGGGATCGGCGACCGTTTCCTCACCCGGATGCTCTCGGGTGTTCCGATCGGCGACTGTGAGGCCGCCGAACTCCGTCGAGGTACCTTGCCGCCCTTCGCCTTCGGCACCCGGGAGCTGCAGGCCATCTCGCGCGCGGTCACCCGACTGCACGGCGTCGTCGCGCCACTGCGTCCGGGAACGCCGGAGACCCTCGACATCCTCGTCACGCTGCCCGACGGTCGACGCGTGCACGGCACCGTCGGCGACGTCTTCACCGCCGACGACGGACAGGCCCGCCTCGTCCGCGCCACGTATTCGCGACTCAAGGCCAAACAGCAACTGAGCGCCTGGATCACGCTCCTCGCCGTCGCGGCGGCCGCGACCCAGGGCAATGCCGGCGCGGCCCGGGTCGGCTCCGCGGTGTCGGTGGGTCGCGCCGCCCGCGGGGGCGGCACCACCACGCTCACGCTCCGACGCCCGGAGGACCCGGTGCCGCTGCTCGATCAGCTCGTGAGGCTGCGGGACGAGGGCCTGCGCCGCCCGCTGCCGCTGCCGCTGGAACCGGCGTTCACCTTCGTCGACAACGACGGGCCCGGTCGCCGGAGCCACTGGGCCCTGAACAGTGCGCGCAAGGTCTTCGACGACACCTACGGTCCGCGCCACGACCGGTACCTCAAGCTGGCCTTCGGCGGCGATGTCCTGGCCGACGTCGAGTTCGACGTCCTGCTCGAACAGGCGGCACCTGCCGACCGCATCCTCGGCGGGGTGGAACTCGCTCTGGCAGAGGGCGAACCGCTGTTCGCCGGCCTGGCCCGTGCGGTCTGGGCTCCCGTCGGACAACACCGGGAGGGGACATGAGACGCCCGGAGCCCTTCGACATCACCGCCGAACTGCCGCAGCACACCACCGTTCTGGAGGCGAGTGCCGGAACGGGTAAGACCTACGCGATCGTCGGGCTCGCGGCGCGATATCTCGCCGACGGGATACCGATCTCGGAGATGCTGCTCGTCACCTTCAGCCGGGCGGCGACCGCCGAACTGCGGGAACGGATGCGCGCCCGTGTGCGTGAACTGCTCGACGCCCTGGCCGATCCCGCCGAGGTTCTGTCCGGGCCCGCCCAGGCCGATGACGACGCACTGCTGCGGCAGCTGGCGAGCGGTACCCCGGAGGAGGTTCGCACGCGCCGGAGGAACCTCGCCCGCGCACTGAGCGACTTCGACGCCTCGACGATCGCCACCACCCACACGTTCTGCAACCGGATGCTGGAGGCACTGGGCTTCCTGGGCGAACGAGAACTCGTCTACTCCATCGTCGAAGAGGTCGACGAACTCACCGAGGAGGTCGCGCTCGACCTCTATCTGCGCGGCTTCTGGGCCAGCGACTCGCCGGAGTTCAGCTTCGCCGAGGCACGGGAGATCGCGCGCGACGCCGTCCGCCAGGCGTCGGTGCGACTCGCGCCGGACGAGAGCACACTCGCCGACGGCCCGGCCGCCGACCATGTCGCGGCCCGGCGGGTGAGCTTCGCCAAGGCCGTGCGGCAGCACGTCGAGACCCGCAAGCGGGACGCCCGGGTGCGCACCTACGACGACCTGCAGGCGATCCTGCACCGGATCGTCGGCGACGAGGTGGTCGGCGGCCGTGCGTGCCAACGGATCCGCGACACCTTCTCGGTGGTGCTCGTCGACGAATTCCAGGACACCGATCCGCTGCAGTGGGACATCCTGCGCCGCTGCTTCCACGGCCATCGCCGGATGATCCTCGTCGGCGACCCGAAACAGTCGATCTACGGTTTCCGTGGGGCCGAGGTGCTCAGCTACCTCGCCGCGGTGTCGTCCGCCGACACCCTGAAAGCGCTCGATGTGAACCGTCGCTCCGACGGCGCACTCGTGCATGCCCTGGAGCACCTGTATGGCGAGGCGACGCTGGGACATCCCGACATCGTGGCGCGCGCGGTCCGGGCCGCCTTCGCCGGCAGCCGGCTCGAAGGGCGTCCGCCGTTCCGGCTACGGGCTTTTCTCCGCCGGGATTTCACCTCTCTCAACTCGTTCAACCTCCCCGGCGTCAAGGAGGTGCGGTCACGCATCGCCGCCGACGTCGCCGACGACATCGCGAACGTCCTGGCCCGGGGCGACCGGATCGACCTGAACGGTGTCTCCCGGGCGGTCGACCCCGGCGACATCGCCATCCTCGTGCGGCTCAACAGCACCATCGAACCGCTGCAGCGAGAGCTCGCCGAACGCGGCATCAACTCGGTGATCGGGTCGGGTGTCAACGTCTTCTCGACATCGGCTGCCCAGCATTGGCTGTGGGTGCTGCGTGCCGTCGAACAGCCGTCACGCTCGGACCGGGTGCGCATGGCCGCCCTGACCACGCTCTTCGGGTGGTCCACCGAACGGGTGGCGACCGCCGCGGAGCCCGAGATCGCCGAGCTCGGTGCCGAATTATCCATGCTCGCGCGGGTTTTCGCGCAGGGCGGATTCGCCGCGATGGCCCAGCGCCTGTTCGACGCGCATGAGGTGGCGGCCCGGGTTCTCACCGTCGAGAACGGCGAACGCACCCTCACCGACCTCATCCAGGTGTCGGCGCTGTGCAACAAGCACGTCGTCGAAACCGGTGGGGGACTGAGCGCCCTCGTCGAGTGGCTGACCGAACGGGTCACCGACACCTCGTCGCGCCAGCGTTACGAGGACCAGAGCCGACGCCTCGACCGCGACACGCAGGCCGTGCAGATCATGACCGTGCACGCGAGCAAAGGGCTCCAGTTCCCGATCGTCTACGTGCCCTACGGGTGGGACGGCACCTGGATCAACGACCGTGGCAACATCACCTACCACGACGAGACGGGAAACCGCCGGCTCGACGTGGGCGGCCAGCAGGCACCGGACCGCGCCGCACGACGCCGTCGCTACGCCGACGAGGTGGCGGGCGAGGATCTTCGTCTGCTCTACGTCGCGCTCACCCGCGCCCAGTCGCAGGTCGTGGCCTGGTGGGCGCCGTCGCGGAACACCACGACCGGGCCACTGCACCGGTTGATCTTCGGCCGCGACAATGCCGTTCGATCCTCGCCAGGGGACCCGGAATGGACGGTCGCCGGGGAGGTACCGATCCCCGAGGCCGATGCCGACTGCGTGAGCATCCTGCGCACCCTCACCGCGCGGGATCCGGCGATCTCGGTCGAACCGGCCGGTCGGCTCGACACAGACACCGTGGCTCCGGCCGCAGGTGACGCAGACAACCCTGCCGTGTTGGGTATTGCGCACTTCGACCGCCGGATCGACCAGGACTGGCGCCGCACCTCGTATTCGGCCCTCACCGCCGACGCCGCCCACGGCGCGCACGGTTCACCGGGTGGGCCGTCGACCTCGGTCGTCGAGACCGGCAGCGAACCCGACGACGAGGTGACCGACATCCTCGACGACGAACCCATCGTCCTTGCCGGCGACGTCGCAGAGGAAGCCGGAACCGACTCGGCCGCAACGCGTCCCGGGATGCCATCGCTGATGAACGGTCTGCCGTTCGGCGCCGCCTTCGGAACCCTTGTCCACGAGGTCCTCGAATACGTCGACACCTCGGCGCCGGACATCGACGCCCATGTACGAGAACTCTGTTCGCGAGCACTCGGCGCTCTCGCCGGCGACATCGACCCCGACCGGCTCGTCGCCGCCCTGATCGGTGTGCTCACCACGCCACTCGGATTCGGCGACCTGTGGAGCATCGACCCCCGTGATCGTCTGGCCGAACTCGACTTCGAACTGCCCCTCGGCCCCGCGGACGAGGCGCCATCAGGAGGCGGCACCACCCTGGGCCGTCTCGCCGACCTGATGGAAGAGCATCTGCCGGAGGCGGACCCGCTGCGTGCCTACGCCGACCACCTGCGCGCGGTGCCGGGCCGGCGCCTCCGTGGATTCCTCACCGGCAGTATCGACTCGGTGCTGCGGATCCCCGACGGACGCTACGTGATCGTCGACTACAAGACCAACCGCATCCGTCCAGGCGATCTCGTGGTCGAGGACTTCGATGTCGAGGCCATGGCCGGGGAGATGATCGCCGCCCACTATCCACTGCAGGCCATGCTGTACTCGGTTGCGCTGCACCGTTATCTGCGTTGGCGGGTACCGGACTACGACCCGGCCCGGCACCTCGGACCGGTGCAGTACCACTTCGTGCGCGGCATGGCCGGACCGGACACCCCGCCCGGTTGCGGTGTCTTCGAATGGATGTTGCCCGCCAGGCTCGTCGTCGATCTGTCCGACGCGCTGGCCGGTGCGGATGCCGGTACCGGAGGGAGGGTTCGATGAGCACACCCGATGTCCAGCGCGTCGATTCTGCGACGGGCACGCTCGCCGACTGGAATGCCGCCGGCCTGCTCGCCGCAGCGGATCTGCACATCACCGACCGCCTCGTCCGGATGTGCGGGGAACCGGTGTCCGACGACGCCCGTCTCGGCGCCGCTCTCGCCGTCCGTGCGGTCCGCCTAGGGTCCACCTGCCTCGCCCTCGACCGCATCGGCGAGCTGGCGGCGGGGGAGGACCCCGCGGACGTCGAGATGCCTTCGCCGCGTGATCTTCTGAACGCGTTGGCGGTGAGCCCACTCGTCACCGGCAGCGACGCCGGACCGCTGCGGCCGCTCGTGGTCCGCGATTCCGCCGACGGCCCACTCGTCTATCTGCAGAAGTACTTCCGGCAGGAACAGACGATCCGGGAGATCCTCGACCGCCGTTCGCAGACTGCACCCTCGGTGGACACGGTAGCGCTTCGCGAAGCCGTCGCGGCGGTCTACTCCTCGCCCGACGACGGTGCCCTGCAGAAGCTGGCCGCCGCGGTCGCGGCGACCCGCTGGACAACGGTTCTGGCCGGCGGTCCGGGAACGGGCAAGACCTACACCGTCGCCCGCATCCTCGCCGTCCTCGACCGTCTCCAGGGCCCCGGCCTGCGCATCGGACTCTGCGCACCCACCGGGCGCGCTGCTGCTCAGCTCCAGGCCTCTGTCGAGGCCGAGTCCACTCTGCCGGTCACCGCCCACGCGGTCACCCTGCACTCGCTGCTCGGCTGGCGTCCCGGCTCGAATCCCCGGTACGGACGGGGGCGCACCCTGCCGCACGACGTCATCGTCGTCGACGAGACGTCGATGCTGTCGATGACCGCCATGAGCCGTCTCCTCGATGCGGTCCGTCCCGACGCGCGGGTGGTGTTCGTCGGCGATCCGCACCAGTTGGCCTCGGTGGAGGCGGGCGCCGTCCTGGCCGACCTCGTCGAACGAACCGACCTCCCGGCAACCGATGGAACAGACGGCCCGCCGGCAACACTGACGCAGGCGTTCGACGCCGTGGGCCTCGACCCGGCGGCCGAGGACCTCGATCCCGACGACGTCGCACGCCTGGCCGACGGCGTCATCACGCTCCGGCGGCAGTTCCGGTTCGGAGGCGGGATCTCGAAGGTCGCGGCCGCCGTCAACGCGGGAGATCCCGACGCTGTCCTCGAGTTGGTCACCTCACCGGACATCGACGATGTCGAACTGGTCGCCCCCGACGACCTCGATGGAGTGGCCGGCGACATCATGTCGTGGGGACGCGGCCTGCGCAGTGCGGCTCGCGCGAGCGACGCGGCGGGAGCTCTGGACGCCCTCGACTCTCACCGGGTCCTGTGTGCGCATCGCGAGGGCTCGTGGGGTGTGCGCGGATGGACGACGCGGATCACCGACTGGCTGGGCACGACCGAGGCCGAACACATGGGTTGGTATGTGGGACAACCGATCCTGGTGACCGCGAATGATCGCCAGACCGCGACCTTCAACGGCGACACCGGTGTCGTCATCGCCGACCCGGACGCGGACCCGCAGCTTGCGAATCGTCCCGGTGCGTCGGATGCGGTCCGGGTGGCGTTCCGGCGCGGCGGCGAGGTCCGCCTGCTGCATCCCACGCAACTGGCCGACGTCGTGTCGGTTCACGCGATGACCATCCACCGCAGCCAGGGCAGCCAGTTCGATCAGGTGACCGTCGTCCTGCCGCCGGCCGGTTCCGAGCTGCTGACCCGCGAGCTCCTCTACACCGCGATCACCCGTGCGCGAAGCCGCGTGCGCATCGTCGGCACCGCCGAGGTGCTCGCCGCGGCCGTCAGTCGACGCGTCCAGCGGGCCAGCGGGTTGCGGTCGACGCTCAGCGCGATCTGATTTCGCGCTCCCTGAGGTGCGAGCGGGGTCAGATCAGTTCACACCCACCCGGCACGAGGTCGCGGCGTTGATAACACTCGACGCTGAGGAGTTTGTGCTGGATGTCGTCGGGCAGCGACATGAAGCCGGCGATCGCGCGGCTGCGGTCGACCTCCGACCGGTGTGCGGTGACCCCCGCCTTCTTGCGTGCCGCCAGGTCCGACACGTCGACGGTCACGTCGATCTCGGACTCCGGTGTGCCGGGCAGCTGATCGCGGGGAACCTCGGGAAAGAGGCTGGGGGCGAGCAGGTCCATCATCCACTCTGGGATCGTCGCGAAGTACAGGGAGCGGACCCGCCAGGCCGGCCCGGCGCGGTGGTAGAGCTTCGTCGAGGCGGCGGCGTCGGCCGCGGCACACGCCAGCCGGTGGGCGTGGACGTGGTCGGGGTGGCCGTAGATGCCGAGCGCGTCGTAGGTGACGACGATGTCGGGTTGGAGTTCGCGGATGTGGGCGGTCAACGCCCGGACCTGCTCGTCGAACGACGCCGCGCAGAGCCGTGGGGCGTCCGGTGCCGATTCGGGCCGGCGGTCGTCGGCGTACCCGAGCATGATCGGCGGACGCGGCATGCCGAGGATGTCGACGGCGTCGGTCAGTTCACGGTGGCGGATCGTCCCCTCGGCCCAGGTGCACATGACCAGGTCGGCCTCGCCGTCGGCGTCGACGTGACGGGCGGTGAGTCCGCCGGTCCACAGCGACTCGTCGTCGGGGTGTGCATGCACCAGCAGCAGTCGAGGCGTACCCATCCACCTGGCTTCCTGATCGTTCCCCGCGGGTGGTGTTCACTCGCGCACCATCCGCAACCGGGGTAGTCGGTCCCCGACCCAGGGTAGCCACACCGCCGCTCGGTAAAGTCGGTGTCCGTCACGACGTGTCGCGCCGGACCCGCGTCCGGCATCGGTCCCTGCACCGAAATGCCACGTCCACAATCGAACACGTGACAACCGAACACACGAGAACAGAACATGGAGGTCTGCGATGAGCGCTCAGCCCGAAGTTCATGAGTTCCAGGCGGAGACCCGGCAGCTGCTGGATCTCATGGTCCACTCGATCTACTCCAACAAGGACAGCTTCCTGCGTGAGCTGATCTCGAATGCATCCGATGCGCTCGACAAGCTGCGTCTGGAGTCGTTGCTCGACAAGGACCTCGACGTCGACACCTCCGACCTGCACATCACGCTCGCCCCGGATGCCGAGAAGCGCACCCTGGTCGTCGCCGACAACGGCATCGGCATGACCCGCGACGAGGTCGTCGGACTGATCGGCACGCTCGCCCGCTCGGGTACCGCCGAACTGCGCCGCTCACTGGCCGAGGCACGAGAGAAGGGTGTCTCGGACGCCGCGGCCGAGGAACTGATCGGCCAGTTCGGCATCGGCTTCTACTCGACGTTCATGGTCGCCGAGAAGGTCACCCTGGTCACGCGCAAGGCCGGCGAGACCACCGGTACCCGCTGGGAATCGACCGGCGACGGCACCTACACGATCGACGACGTGCCGGACGCCCCGCAGGGCACCTCGGTCACCCTCGCGCTCAAGCCGGTCGACACCGAGGACCACCTGTACGACTACGCCGACAAGACCAAGCTCCGTCAGCTGGTCAAGCGTTACTCGGACTTCATCGCCTGGCCGATCCGCATGGACGTCGAGAAGACCGTCCCCGTCGAGAAGCCCGAATCGGAGTCCGACGAGGACACGGACAAGGCGCCCGAGACCAAGACGGTCGTCGAGGCCGAGACCATCAACTCGATGAAGGCCCTCTGGGCCAAGTCTCGGTCGGAGGTCTCCGATGAGGAGTACCACGAGTTCTACCGGCATGTGTCCCACGCCTGGGATGCACCGCTGGAGACCATCACCCTGCAGGCCGAGGGCACCTTCGAGTACCAGGCGCTGCTGTTCATCCCGACGCAGCCGCCGTTCGACCTGTTCATGCGTGACAGCAAGGTCGGCATCCATCTCTACGTCAAGCGCGTGTTCATCATGGACGACTGCGCCGAGCTGATGCCGGAGTACCTGCGCTTCGTCAAGGGTGTCGTCGACGCCGCCGACCTCTCGCTCAACGTGTCCCGCGAGATCCTGCAGCAGGACCGGCAGATCCGCGCGATCCGTCGTCGACTCACCAAGAAGGTCATCTCGACGGTCACCGAGATGCGGGACAGCCGGCCCGACGACTACCGCACCTTCTGGGACGGTTTCGGCCGCGTCTTCAAGGAAGGCCTCGTCAACGACCCGGACAACCGCGAGGCATTGCTCAAGGCATCGTCCTTCGCGAGCACCTACTCGGAGGAGGAACTCACGACGCTGGCCGACTACATCGGCCGGATGAAGAGCGGTCAGGACACGATCTACTACATGACCGGCGAGTCCCGGCAGCAGATCGTCAACTCCCCGCACATGGAGGCGTTCCGCGCCAAGGGGATCGAGGTCCTCGTCCTGTCCGACCCGGTCGACGAGATGTGGGTCTCGGCCGGTGCCGAGTTCGACGGGAAGACGTTCCAGTCGATCGCCAAGGGCGCGGTCGACCTCGACGCCGACGACGAGGACTCCGACGACAGGTCGAAGGACGAGCGGGAGAAGGCCTTCGCCGACCTGCTGTCGTGGCTGACCACCACGCTGTCCGACGATGTGAGCGAGACCCGGCTGTCGTCGCGCCTGACCGAGTCCCCGGCCTGCCTCGTGGGTGACACGTTCTCGATGTCACCGCAGCTGGAGAAGCTGTACCGGGCGTCGGGACAGCAGTTCCCGAAGTCCAAGCGGGCGCTCGAACTCAATCCCGACCACCCGCTGGTCGAGGCACTGAACAAGGCGTACACGAACGGTGACCACGACAAGCTGGTGCCGACCGCGAAGCTCGTCTACGGCATGGCCGTCATCGCCGAGGGCGGCGAGCTCGAGGACCCCGCCGAGTTCGCGAAGTTGCTCGCCGGCAGCCTCACCGAGTCGTTCGCGGCCGGATCGGATTCCTGATCGGCTTCCCGACACCCCGGGCGGGTCGCCCGGAATGACCCGGCGTAGGTGGACGATCACCATCGGCGTCGGGGCGTTGATCCTGGCGGTCGTGCTGGTGTCCGCCCTCCTCGTGGGACTGTCCCGCGAGGACGGGCGGGCCCGCACGCCCGCCGACGCCGTCCGTACCTATCTCACCGCGCTCGCCGACGCCGACGCCTCGACGGCCCTCGCCGTCGTCACGCCGCGTCCGGACGCCCGGTTCCTCACCGACGGGGTCCTGCGCCAGCAGCGCGCCGAGGCGCCGATCTCCGACATCGAGGTCGACGATCCCGGGGAGTCCGCTCAGACGGTCCGGACGCGCTATCGACTCGGGTCACGTGAGGTCGACGTGCCCATCAGGGTCACGCGGGCCGGGGACGGCTGGGCCGTCGTCGACGGCGCGGTGAAGGTACGCATCGAGTCACTGCTGGTGCCGAGTCCGACACTGTTCGGAGCTCAGGTGAAGGCCGGGGACACCGTCTTCCTCTTCCCCGGTCCGCAGCGATGGGGTTCGCGGGACACCGACTTCGTCGGACGAACCGCCGACGAACCGCCGACCGGTCCGCACCCGCCGATGACGGTCGAGGTGGTCGCCGAGCTCAGCCCGACCGGGGTGGCGGCGGTCAGCGACGCCGTCTCGGCACAGCTCACCCGATGCGCGGCATCGACCCGTGCCGACGCCGGCGCCGACGTGCCCGGCTGTACCCAGCGACTGTTCCGGTCTGCGGTCGACGGCAGTGTGCGCTGGTCGGTCCCTCGCGACCTGTCGGGTCTGCGGTACCTACTCCGACGCCCCGATGCCGGATCCGGTGCGACGCCGAGCGAGAAGGACCTGGGCACGGTCGACGTCGCGGGCGCGGTCGAATGGCGGGTGGCCTACACGCCGGACTACGACCGGGACGGACCCCGCGTCGAGACGACCGACGTCCAGTACCTCATCGGGGAGGTTGACCTCACCGCCGACACCCCGTCGTTCACCGCCGAGCCGGTGACCTGACCTCGATACGGCCCTCGGGTAGCCCC